>JAEWSK010000037.1 GCA_023398345.1 Armatimonadota bacterium
TCGTCGCTGCCGACGCAATATGGTGAGCGCATTGTAATTAGATTTCTGGATCAAGGCGCTCAACATGTATCGATTGAGGGTCTCGGATTCAGCGAGCGTGAGTTCAATATATTTAATCGGCTCATACGTAAACCCTATGGAATCATATTGGTCACCGGCCCGACGGGCAGCGGAAAAACAACTACGCTTTATTCGGCGTTAAGCACTATAAAGTCCGATGAAAGCAATATAATGACATGCGAAGACCCCATCGAATACGAGCTTGATGGGATAAACCAGTCAGCGGTCAACGTGAGGGCGGGACTTACGTTCGCGGCACAGCTCAGGGCGATTTTGCGGCAGGACCCGGATATAATTCTGGTCGGCGAAATCCGAGACCACGAGACGGCTGATATAGCGTTTCAGGCGGCAATGACCGGACACTTGGTCTTCTCTACGCTGCACTGCAATGACGCACCAAGCGCCATCACAAGGCTTGTAGATATGGGTGTAGAGCCATATCTAATTGGATCGTCAGTAATTGGCGTCCTTGCGCAAAGACTGGTCAGGACACTCTGCCCACGGTGCAAATCACCTTATACCCCGACTCTTGAAGAACTCACATTGCTAGGCTTGGAGCATATGGAAGGCCAGGCGCAGTTTTATAGGGCGTCAGGATGCAGCACATGCAACATGCGCGGATATTCCGGCCGAATCGCGGTCTTCGAGCTAATGCCCGTTACGGAAGATTTGCGCAGGCTCGCGATCAACAAACCGACTGCCGATCAAGTAAAGAGCCTAGCGCTCGAATCCGGCATGAGGACAATGAGAGACCACGCCGCGGAAAAAGTCCTTGCCGGTCTTACCAGCATTGATGAAATAAGGCGGAAGGTATTTGTGAGCGACGACGCGTAAGAATTATAATATGGAACTATTTGGACTCAACAAGGCCGAGCTTTCGTCACTATGCGAACAGCTCGGCCAATCTGCATTTAGAGGAAAGCAGATAGCGGACTGGCTATATAAAAAAGGCGCCCGCGATATCTGCTCAATGACCAATCTGCCCACGGCAATGCGCGATAAACTTGCGCAAGTCGCAACTATCGCTCGCGCACAGATAGTCACCCAATCAAAATCCAACGACGGCACAGTCAAATACCTGCTGAAATTTGCAGATGGCGAGACGGTCGAGAGTGTGCTGCTGCCATATCCTGATCGGATCAGCGTATGCGTATCGACACAAGTCGGCTGTCCGGCCGGATGCCGCTTTTGCGCAACCGCGCTGAGTGGATTCGTGAGAAATTTGACCGCGGGTGAAATCATAGACCAAGTGCTCACGCTTCAAGAACTGGCTGGACTGCGCGTGACACATGTTGTATTCATGGGCATGGGCGAGCCGTTGGCGAACTTCGAGAACGTAATAAAAGCGCTGCATCTGCTTAACGACGAAGTCGGAATCGGCATGCGCCGAATGACAGTATCCACAATCGGCATTCCCGCTGCTATAAGAAAACTCAAAGACCTCGATCTTCAAATCACGCTCGCAATCTCATTGCATGCGCCGGACGATGTGCTTCGAAGACAGCTAATTCCGATTTCGAGTAGCTACACGCTATCTGAATTGATGCGTGAATGCAGGGATTATGCGAACTCAACAAAGAGGCGGATTACATTTGAGTATTTGTTGCTTGCGGGTGCAAATGACTCGCCTGAGCAGGCCGAAGCACTTACGAAGCTGCTTCATCGCATTCTCTGCAACGTAAATCTCATCCCATTTAACGAAGTCGCTGGAACTCCTTACAAACGGCCGTCAAGAGATGCAATTTCTGCGTTTCGCGCTGTTATCGAAGAGGCGGGAATTGAGGTCACGCAGAGAATGGAGCGCGGCCATTCGATAGCGGCGGCGTGCGGACAGTTGAGGCGTCGACAGATCGGATCAGCCTCGCGAGAGCGAGAGGACTCGGTGCAAAAGACATAACTCTTACGCCAAGCGACATCTCAACATCTGAGATAGTAACATCGTCCAGAAAAACACCGTCGCGAAGTGCAACTGATGGTATGACAAGCAAATCACCCAGCGGCTTATCTCGGAGTTGATCAATAATGTCCTTGCCGGCAATAAGGCCGGTCACAGTGACGGTTTCGCCGAATAGGCGGTTGATTATTGGACAGACACTGATGCGCGCATCCGGCCAGTCCAGCGAATCCGCCCATCGGCGAATTACCGGCGCGGCAAGCGTGCCTGTGATTACGGAAATATTCAAAGGCTGCGCCATAACCCCTGCATTCTTTACAAAAAGAGGAGAGGTCGGTTGTGCCATCAGTCGCTTTGCACGGTAAGCGCTGTCTAAGAATTTGCGAACCAAACCTATACCGTTTTCGATCTGAGGGAAACCTTCGTAAACGGATGCTTTCGGCACTTGGCGGCCCGCGCTCAGATAAAATTCGTCTGCGGCCCAGACCAGACGTGTATCGTATTTTGTGGAAAACTTGTGCTGCCAAGACTGCACTTTGCACAGGATTTCCACAGAATACTGCGCATCTATGCGACCAATCGGCGTCGCGTTGCGTCTATGTGCCGTTACTCCGGCGGGCACGATCGCAATGGATTTTACGGCAGGATAGCGCGCCGCAAGATCGCTGATCGTGCGATCTAAATATTCGCCGTCGTTTATACCCCGGCAGAGCACTATTTGCGTGTGAAGCGCTATATTGCCCGCAGCCAGTGTATCGATTTGTTCAAGTATTGGCGCACATCTTCTACCCAGAATCCGTTCGCGAAGCGTATGGTCAGTAACATGAACTGATATATAGAGCGGACTGAGCCTTTGAGTGACTATGCGATTGATGTCATCATCTGTGGTGTTGGCAAGCGTTACGAAATTGCCATGCAGAAATGAGAGCCTATAGTCATCATCTTTGATATAGAGTGATTTGCGAAGGCCCTTTGGCAGTTGCTCGACAAAGCAAAAAATGCAGTGCGCGCCACATGTGCGCACGCCGTCAAAAAGCGCATCCTCGAATGTCACGCCAAGGTCTTCGTCAATATCTTTCTCGATTTCAAAGATGGCGGATTCGTCGCCACGACGCACTAGCACGTTAATATATTCGTCGGCTGAGTTGAAACGATAGTCAATGAGGTCAGAAAGGTTGTGGCCATTAATGGAGACAACCTCATCACCGGGTTGCCATTCCAGCTCTTCGGCAATGCTGCCGAGCTCAACTTTGTATATTATTCCGCCCAAATCTATAACTTCTCCAGCCGCGTTCGCACTTCATCGATGATCCATTGGGGGGTAGATGCGCCCGCTGTTAGGCCGACGACGCTCATATTTCGCACCCAATCCGGGTCGATCTCAGACGCGATCTCAATGTGATAGGTCGGCACGCCGGACTCGCGACAAATCTCTACAAGTCGATTTGTATTTGCACTGTTGCGCCCTCCCACGACAAACATCGCCTCGACTTTTGGCGCCAAATTGCGCGCGGCTGTCTGGCGATCGTGAGTAGCATAGCAAATCGTATTGTATGCGACGATTTCAACGGCGCGTTGCGCGATTCGGCCTACCACTTCACCGAATCGCTCAGGCGTCTGCGTGGTCTGACTGACTATGCCGACTTTTTTACTGTGCCAGTCGCATGCGTCTACTTCTTCGACGGAGCTAATTACTATCGAATTGTCACCTGCGGCGCTTCGTATAGCCTTTACTTCCGAATGTCCCGCATCTCCCACAACAACAACAGTGTAGCCCTTCGATGCCAGCGCATGCACGCGTGAGTGTTCTTTTGCCACGAACGGGCAGGTTGCGTCGATAACGCGCAGGCCAGCCGATTCGGCCTCGGTCAGCACGTCTCGCGGCACACCATGAGACGGCATCACAATGGCGCAGTCGGCCTCACTTACATTGCGAACGACTCGCACGCCCTTTGCCTCAAAATCGCGCACAACTTGGGGATTGTGAATAAGAGGGCCTAGCGTAGAAAGGGGTTCGCCGCGCTCGCATTCGGCGTTTACTAAATCCAGCGCGCGCTTCACTCCAAAGCATACGCCTGCCTGATCGGCAATTATTACTTTCACTTCTGCCTCAGCAAGCCATATTCGACGCTGTCAGCGAGTGCGTTCCAACTGGCCTCTATTATGTTCGTAGAAACGCCGACCGTGCTCCATGCGTCGTTTGCGTCACGGGACTCGATGATCGTGCGGACGCGTGCGGCGGTGCCTTCGCCGGAATTGACCACGCGGACTTTATAGTCCGTGAGTTTGATCTTTGCCAGCTCAACGCCATAAAACTGCTTTAGCGCGAGGCGCAGCGCATTGTCAAGCGCATGGACAGGGCCATCGCCCTCGGCGACAGTAAAGGCCTCGACTCCATCGACAGCAACTTTCAAAGTGGCTTCGGTGATCGGTTCCTCACCAGGCCCGCGCTTCTCGACGATCAGTCTGAATCCTACTAAATCGAAAAGCTTGCTATACTGCCCCATAGACTTTTTGAGCAGCAGTTCGAAGCTTGCCTCGGCGTCTTCAAACGAATAGCCGTCGTGCTCCAATTGAACAACGCGATCCAACACCGCTTTGACTTCGGGGGACTGCTTTGCCAAATCGATCTCATACTTGCGAGCCTTCTGCACTATGCTGCTCGACCCGGCAAGCTCGCTTATTAAAATCCTGCGGCGATTGCCCACGGCTGTTGGGTCTATGTGTTCGTATGTTACGGGGTTTTTTGTAACTGCATCAACATGCACCCCGGCCTTGTGCGCAAACGCACTCGCACCGACAAACGGCAGCGTCTCGTCCGGAATGCGGTTCGCAATCTCATCTACCCAGCGTGAAATGGCCGTAAGCTGACTTAGCGCGCCATCGGGGACGCATTTGCAACCGAGTTTGAGTTCGAGGATTGGAATAATCGTGCATGTGTCTGCATTGCCACAGCGTTCGCCGTAGCCATTTATCGTGCCTTGCACCTGGATCGCACCGCTCTGCACAGCAGCTACCGAGTTGGCTACCGCAAGGCCGGAATCATTGTGAGCATGCACGGCAACAGACACATTTGAAAATGTGCTCACGACATCTTTTGTTATTTCGGCAACTTCAGACGGCAGCGCACCGCCGTTGGTGTCACATAGCGAAAGTGTGGTCGCCCCGCCCTCAACAGCGGCGCGCAGAGCGGCAAGCGCATACTCACGATTGTTTTTGTAGCCGTCAAAAAAGTGCTCGGCATCGAAAATCGCCTCTCTGTCATTAGCAACTAAAAAGGCTATCGAGTCGCGGATCATGTCTAGGTTCTGTTCTAGGCTAATGCGAAAAACCTCAGTTACGTGCATGTCCCAGGACTTGCCGAAAATTGTAACGACAGGTGTGCCTGCCTCAATCAATTTTATAAGCTGCGAGTCCTTTTCGGCTGACAGCTTGGCCCTGCGCGTGCTGCCGAACGCGGCAAGCTTGGCGTTCTTAAACGTGACGCTCTTTGCGAGACGAAAGAATTCGACATCTTTGGGGTTCGACCCAGGCCAGCCACCCTCGATATAGGCAACCCCGAAATCGTCGAGCTTACGCGCGACTTTAAGCTTTTCTTCGGCTGAAAAGCTCACACCCTCACCTTGAGTGCCGTCGCGTAGAGTCGTATCGTAGATTGCTATTTTTGGCTGCATATTATTTATCTCACTCGTTCGGCAATTAAATCGCCCATCTCGCTGCAGGATACAACTTTTGAACCTGGAGTCGCAATGTCTGTCGTTCGATAGCCCTCGCATAGTACCGACTCGACTGCCGATCTTATCATCGCTGCACCTTCGGGGCAATCGCATGCGTAGCGCAAAAGCATCGCGGCTGTAAGGATAGTTGCAATCGGGTTAGCCATATCTTTGCCTGCGATGTCCGGCGCAGAGCCATGAATCGGCTCATACAAGCCGCCGTGTGTCTCGCTTATGCTGGCCGACGGCAGCATGCCAAGCGACCCGGCAAGCATCGCGGCCTCATCGGTCAACAAATCGCCAAATAAATTGTCCGCAAGGATGACGTCAAACTGCTTTGGATTGCGCAAAAGCTGCATGCCGCAGTTGTCGGCGAGCATGTGTATTAATTTCACGTCAGAATATTGCTTACCGATTTCCGTGACGACCTCGCGCCAGAGCCGCGATGTCTCCATCACGTTTGCCTTATCAATGGAATGCACTGTTTTTCGGCGTCTGCGGGCCTGTTGAAACGCGACATGCGCAATTCGCTGTATCTCAGAGACACTGTAAGAACATGTGTCAACTGCAACGGTCTCACCGTTTTCTTCATGGCGACCCTTTGGCTGACCGAAATATATTCCACCGGTGAGTTCGCGCACAAATAGTATATCCAGTCCGCCCTCAACCCGATCTTGTTTCAGGCTAGATGCCGGTGTGAGCGAATCGAACACAATCACCGGGCGAAGGTTTGCGTAGGCATTTAGCGACTTACGCAGCGGGAAAAGCCCGCCCGGCTCCGGGCGCATCGACACAGGCTGGAGATGATCCCACTTGGGGCCGCCTACCGCTCCAAAAAACACAGCGTCGCTTTCAAGTGACAGCTTTAGAGTATCCTCAGGAAGCGGCTTGCCGACGGCATCTATTGCCGCGCCACCAATCAAGGCCTCTTTATACTCAAAATTTATTCCCAGCTTTGCGCCGACAGCATTTAGCGCCTTAATTCCCTGCGGGATAATTTCCACGCCTATGCCATCACCGGGAAGAACTGCTATCTTATAAACTCGACTCATATACTATTTCCCAACCTTGGACTTAGCATAATTCACCAGCCCACCGACTTCGATTAGCTGCCGCATAAACGGCGGAAATGGCTTCGCAGAATAGCTCTTGCCGGTAGTGACATTCGTAATATTGCCGTTTTCGAGATCAATTTCGACTGTGTCGCCATCGGATATGCCCGCCACTGCCTCGGGACATTCCAATATCGGTAAACCCGTGTTGAGCGAGTTGCGATAGAAAATGCGAGCAAATGTGTTGGCAATCACGCACGCTATGCCCGATGCTTTAATAGCAATCGGCGCATGCTCACGAGAAGACCCGCAGCCAAAGTTGTCATCAGCGACAATAATATCGCCCGGCTGCACTCTTTTTACAAACTCGGCGTCAATGTCTTCCATACAGTGCGAGGCGAGTTCTTGCGGGTCAGTCGTATTCAAATACCTCGCGGGTATTATGACGTCTGTATCGACGTTGCTTGCGTACTTATGAACCTTGCCTTTTATCATTTCAACTCCTCCGGGCTGCCGAGGCGTCCGAGCACGGCCGATGCCGCCGCTATCGCCGGGCTTGCCAGATAGACTTCGGATTTCACATGACCCATACGACCTACGAAGTTGCGGTTTGTGGTCGCAACAGAGCGCTCGCCCGCGGCTAAAACTCCCATATGACCACCCAAGCACGGGCCGCAGGTCGGCGTGCTTACTGCCCCGCCCGCTTCGACAAATATTTCAGTCAGACCTTCTCGTATAGACTGCAAATAAATCTCTTGGGTCGCGGGAATAACTATCAATCGCACGTCGGGATGCACTTTGCGGCCCTTTAAAATCGACGCTGCGACGCGCAGGTCTTCGATGCGACCGTTTGTGCATGAGCCGATCACCGACTGGTCTATCTTAACATGCGTAGCCTCCGATATGGGCTTTGCATTCTCCGGCAGATGCGGAAAACTTACAATCGGCTCGAGCTTGGATACGTCGATTTCTATTATTTCTTTATATGTCGCGTCGGAATCGCTGGCATAGAACTTATAATCGCGCTTAGCGCGGGGCTTTACATAGGCAAGCGTCTTATCGTCGGGCGCTATAATTCCATTTTTGCCACCGGCCTCAATCGCCATATTGCACATCGTGAACCTGCCAGCCATCTCCATCTCGGATATGGCCTCGCCGGTAAACTCCATCGAGCAATAAAGCGCGCCGTCCACACCGATCTTGCCGATTGTGTATAAGATTAAATCTTTGCCGCACACCCATTTGGGCATTTTGCCGTAGTAGACGAATTTTATCGACTCTGGCACTTTGAACCACGTCTCACCGAGTGCCATAGCACAGGCTAAATCGGTCGAACCCACGCCGGTTGAAAATGCACCCAGCGCGCCGTATGTGCAGGTGTGGCTGTCGGCTCCGATTATCGCGTCGCCGGGCAGCGTCAGCCCTTCGTCCGGCAAAAGCGTGTGCTCGACACCCATCTT
>JAEWSK010000066.1 GCA_023398345.1 Armatimonadota bacterium
GTGCCAATTCGGTTCGACGGATACATGTCATGGTTATCCTGAGCGTACATTTTCAGCGCTGTCCCAATCTGCTTCATGTTCGACTGGCATTCAGACGCATAAGCAGAGGCCCTTGCTTTGGCAAAGACTGGGAATAGAATCGCAGCTAGGATCGCAATAATAGCGATAACGACCAGCAACTCTATAAGAGTAAAACCGTTGCGACCTTTCATCTGATCACTCCTCTAAGTCAAGTCGGCTCAGCAGCTATAATCATAAAATTATGCCAATGGATGAGCCTGTTCATCGTAATCCTAACATGGGTTAGTGCGCCTGTCAACGAAATACCAACTCGGAGGGTATCCCGTTTTTTTAGCAAACATCATGACGACAACTCCCATGCGTCCTGGTTTCTTGACTGCAGTGCCAGCCTGTATGTTCCAGCAAACGGCGAAAAAAAATTCTTCGATAAGTCCAACTCACAACTGCAACAAATTCACTCGCGCTCTATATAGATTCAACAACCGTCTCTTGGACTTACGGCCTTGCGCGTGATAGAATTATGCCGATGGATCAAAATGAATCAGCAATTAGAGCAATAAAAGACAGGGTTGCGGCAGTGATGGGACAACTGGAAGAAGCGGCGTCTCACACAGGACGCAAGGCCAATCGTGAACGCCTCCACGCGGCGGCAAATGAACTGCACCGCTGCGCCGACGAGATTCAAAATATAATGATGAAGTTCAAGAGACAATAGGCTCTATAAGGCAGCCGAGTTGGGAGAACAAACACATGGACAATGTAAAAGCAATCTCAGAGGACATTCGCAGTATTTTGGACGAGACAAACCGCGTTCGCGAAGGAGCGCTTCAACTTTCTCGCGAGTCGATCAGACTCTCGGCAAATTCGATCCGCGCAAGCCACAGAGAAGAATTTGACGAAGCATGTGCTCTTAAAGAACAGGCGCGGGCAAAAGTCGAGCAGACAAAGAAAATGCTTGCCGACAAGTTGGAAATCTACTACACCGGCTATGTGCAGGACGCGCAGAAAGAATACGCCGAGTCCGAGCTCACATACGCAATTATCCGCGAACTGCCTTTTCCAACACCGCAAAAGCTCGCGGTCGAGCCGGCTGCATACCTAAACGGTCTCGCCGAAGCCATCGGCGAAAGTCGCAGGCATGTCCTTGACGTAATGCGCATCGGCGACATGGAGCGCGCGGAACGAATACTGGGCGTTATGGACGACGTATACTATACCCTCATTACATTCGACTACCCCGACGCTGTCACTCAAGGACTGAGACGCCAGACAGACATGGTGCGGGGTGTGCTTGAGCGAACGAGGGGAGATTTGACGCTATTGCAAGAACAGCGTCGACTTGAAGAGCAGCAGCGCAAACTCCAGGAGTCAATCGAGGCAGCGTCAAAACGACTGGACACCGGCAAATAAGTTAATTGCGGTAACGTCTCCATAGGGCACAAAAATGACCGCAATTCAAGATGTCATTGACAAGCTAAAAAACGCAACCCGCGCCTATGAAGGCCGCTTGTATCTTGTAGGCGGCATCGTGCGCGATAAAATTCTTAAATGGCAGCCGGAAGAAGACATTGACATTGTCCTTGAGGGCAATGCTGGCGAGTTGGCAAAGCATCTGCACGCAACAGGCATAGCCGACCATCCTCCCATCACGTATCCACGATTTGGAACCGCGATGCTTAGCGTGGACGGTTGCCAAGTCGAGATCGTTGGAGCACGCAGCGAGTCATATGATTCAGCAAGCCGCAAGCCGTCAATTGCCCCCGGCACACTTCTTGATGACGTCATGCGGCGAGATTTCACCATCAACACATTGCTTGAAAATCTTCACACTGGCGAAATTTTTGATCTAACAGGCCAAGCGTTTACGGATATAAAAGATCGAGTCATTCGCACGCCGCGAGACCCAATAATCACATTCAATGACGACCCACTGCGCATGCTGCGGGCCGTTCGCTTTGCTACAAAGCTCGATTTTACAATAGACCCCTCAACTTATTCGGCGATATGCAAAATGGCCAAACGGCTCGGCATTGTGAGCGCAGAACGAATCCGAGTCGAGTTCGTCAAGATTTTAATGAATAATAACGCAGGATCAGGTCTGGAACTGCTGCGCGCGACGGGTTTGCTGGATCAGTTCGCTCCTGAACTTTCGGCGATGCGCGGCGTTGAGCAAAATTTCTATCATATATATGATGTCTGGACACACACCCTCAAAACACTTGAGTTAATCCCGCCAGATTCGGGTATTATCTTAAGGCTGGCAGCTCTGCTTCACGACGTCGGAAAGCCGGAGACAAAAAGCATTGATAAAAATGGAGTGGCACATTTCTATCGGCATGAAGCAGTGGGCGCGGATATAGCCGGACGATTGTTGCGCAGGCTGAAGTTTCCAAATGAACTGATCGCACAAAGTGTATTTTTAATTTCAATGCACTTGCGCGTCGGGGAATATAACAACAGTTGGTCCGATGCGGCGGTCAGGCGCTTAATTAGAGATGCAGGAGAGCGTCTGGACGATTTGGTTCTGCTGACAGCAGCGGATAAGGCGGCATCGAACCCGGAAACAGCGCATATTGACATAAGTGCGTTTAGAGACCACGTCGACCGCGTGTTGAAAGTGCTTGCGGGCCATAAAATTCAAAGCCCTCTCAGCGGACAAGAGATTATTGAACTGCTGGGCCTTGAGCCGGGGCCAAATATTGGGGCAATAAAGACATATTTGGAAAATTGCATTGTCGAGGGGAATCTTCTTGCAGGCGATAAAGCGGCAGCTAAAGAAATTTTACTGCACAAATATGGGAACAAGCTAGACTAACAGGCACACAAAAGTCATAGCAAACTTAATTTAGCGCCTAATCGCCATCTAAGCGAGCATATAGTGACATATATAACTGAGCATTGACAGCCCAACAAGCCCATGCTATACTCCGGGTAGAGTTTTTTTTAATATACGCAATACTCCCCGCAGTATACGGTCTCATTGCGCTGTTGTGATTTCGAATGACCCTTGCACTCCACTATTATGTGGAATAACCTGAAAGATAGTGAGGGAGGTGATTATGATTGCTGTTTGAACAGGGCCTAAGACAAACTCTATCCCAGAAAATCGACCCTAAGCTCATAATGGCTAACAGCATTCTCCAGCTTACGTCACTGGAGTTGCAGCAGGTCGTCGAGCAGGAGCTTGCCGAGAACCCCGCACTGGAGGTTCCTGAAGAAGACCCTTGCGAAAACTGCGATCAGCCTAAAACCCTCTGTATCGACTGCCCGTTTCACAAACAGGCCGTCTCATGTGACGACGCCGATCTGAGCATTTACGAACTCGAGCAGCCGATAGACTTCGCATCCGATGTCGATGATAACGAAGGCGACTTTATCGCCAATATTCGTGACGAAGTCACGCTCCATGACCACCTAGTCGCTGTGCTGCACGCCGCCCTTTCAAGCAATCACTGGAAAATAGGCGAGTATATAATATCGAACATAAGCGAGTCGGGTTATATCGACGGCACAATCGAAGAAATTTCGCATGAACTAGGCAAAGATATAGAAGAAGTCGAAGAAGTGCTGATGGTAATCCAGACGTTCGACCCGCCTGGAGTGGGTGCGCGCGATCTGCAAGAGTGCCTGAAGCTTCAGTTGGAGCGCTTAGAAGAAGAAAATACGGGCAATCCGGTGGCGCTGGCAATGGTGCGCGACTACTGGACGGAAATGCTCAGCGGCAAAATCGGCAGGATCGCCCGCAGGCTCAGAGTAAGTGCAAAAGATGTTCTTGCAGCTATCGACTTCATAAAAAGGCAGCTCAACCCCTACCCCGGCAACTCTTTTAGGCCGCCTTACCAGACAGATGCCGATGATTTAAGTACGTCCGTGCGGCCCGATGTGGTCGTTCGCAGGACAATGGCGGGCTATGAAATAGAAGTCGTCGGCCACGATCAGTATCTGCTAAATATCAGCTCAACCTACCGTCATATGTACGATGAAATCAAGAATGGCGGCGCATCAAAGTATACTAAAGAAGACAAGCAGCACATCACGGAGTTCGTAGAACGCGCGGATCTGTTTGTTCGCAATATAAATCAGCGACGAAAGACGCTTCGGCAAATTACAAAGTCCGTCGTGGAGTATCAACAGGCCTATTTGGAGACGGGCTCGCGGGCGTATCTGCGACCGCTCACACGAACGCGCATCGCTCGAATGCTCGAAATGCACGAATCGACAGTCAGTCGCGCCACCTCAAATAAATATTTACAGCTTCCCAGCGAAGAAGTTGTCGGCTTCGATTTCTTTTTTGACGGCTCGGTCTCCGTTAAAGACCTCATCGGCGAACTAATATCGCGCGAGGACAAGTCCTCACCGCTGTCTGATCAGCAACTAGCTGAAATTCTCAGCGAGCGAGGTTTCAGCGTCGCACGACGGACGGTCGTAAAATATCGAGAGGCCCAAAAGATATTATCTTCACGCCAGCGTAGAAGATAGATAAAAAAGCCGACCGTGTTATCACAGTCGGCCTTTGCGCTTTTATTTGTTGGCCCAAACTTGGGTCATCAAGCAGGCTCCTCACTCGGCGGACAGTCACCGCAGGGCAGTATCATCATCCGAACTGAGTCGCCAAGCCCTATCCAGCCCAGGATCGGAATCGGCTCGATTTCCCGGTTCATCTCAGCCATGCTGAGAAAGTCCTCTATCTTGCCCCATATTCCGACAAAGAATCGACGCACACCACCTCCGACACCGGGCCCGGTGTCGGTCGGCTGTCCTCCGCTGTCGAAAAAGAAGCGTAAGTCACGGTATAGACGCACCTTAGCTTCTTCGGGCAGATCACGCGCCCTCTCGACCCTGTGCAGCCTCAGGTACTTCTCCACTATTTTCGTAGCCCTGTTCGCCACGCTCAGCGGCACTTCCGAGGCCTCTGGAAACAGCTTTTTCATCTCTTAGCCCATATGCCAATTTAAACGACAGACAGATCGCTTACTAAACTCACTTTTTGCTCCGGACAGAGCGTCATGGGTCGAAGCTCCCTGCCTTGAAGCTTAGATTCAAAGTCCAAATGCTTGTCGATAACATCAGCGGCCAAGTTGGACTTGCTAACCAACTCATCCCAGTCCTCGGCTACCGGCAATGGGAACTCGTTGGTTTCTGTTTCTGATAGCATAACGCGGTCTACTTCCCGCATCACAATCACCTCTTTCACAAATGAAGGTGCTCAAAGTCTATTTACCTCGCACCGCGCCTTGCTAAACGACTCAGCAAGCACAAAGATATAATCAGGCAATCTTTACTGAATCTGAAATATACCCACATTTCCAATTACAACCTACCTTGACCATCACCGCCAGTCCACATATAATTAAGTATTGGAAAGTTGGAGGGGTGCCAGAGCGGTTTAATGGAACGGTCTTGAAAACCGTCGTGGTGAAAGCCACCGTGGGTTCGAATCCCACCCCCTCCGCCACACATCCGCACAGAGGATATTAATCAGCAGTTGCCTAATATTATAGAGAGCGAAGGCGATACTACATTGTCGCTTACAGCCGGGACTCAAGCGGTCATACTCGTGGGAGGGTTTGGCACGCGGCTCAGAGAATCTGTGCCTGATAAACCAAAGGCGCTTGCAGATATACTTGGTCGCCCATTTCTATCGTACTTACTAGATATTCTTGACAACGCCGGACTCAAAGAAGTGGTACTCTGTACTGGCCATAGAGGTGAACTTGTCGAGCAAGAATTCGGCGATGGCTATAAAAATATAGCCATTTCGTATTCGCGCGAGCCTGAACCGCTAGATACGGCTGGGGCAATTAGATACGCATTACCTCTTCTGCACTCCGATCCGGTAATTGCAATGAACGGCGACTCTTTGTGTCCAACTGATTTGCACGCATTTATCAAATGGCATATAGACTGCGCGTCACCGGGAACTCTTTTACTCACAAAAGTATCGGACATAAGTCGCTACGGACAGGTAAAAATCGACGAGATCGGCAAAGTGCTGTCGTTTGAAGAAAAATGCGCCGCTTCCGGCAGTGGACTCATCAGTGCGGGGCTGTATTTGCTGGGACGCGAGATGATAGAGTCCATCCCAACAGGTAAAAGAGTCTCTATCGAACGTGATACTTTCCCGGGTTGGATAGGCCATGGTCTGCGCGGTTACGCGGTAAATTCAGAATTTATCGACATCGGCACGCCGGAATCGTACAGCACAGCAGCAGAATTTGTCGAAAAAATATGGAATAACGGATAGTGCTTCATAACAGTGAGGGGCTTACGTGATTATAAGCAGAACTCCTTTTCGTATATCTTTTTTTGGCGGTGGAACTGACTACCCCACATGGTTCGAAAAACACACGGGAGTAGTCGTCGCAACGACAATCAACAAGTACTGTTACTTGACATGCCGTTACCTGCCTCCATTCTTCGAGCATCGAATCCGGGTCATCTACTCAAAAGTCGAGAACTGCCAGACAATTGATGAGATTGTTCATCCGTCAGTGCGCGAAGTGATGCGTTATCTCAACTTCGACAGAGGCATCGAAATACATCACGATGCCGACCTTCCGGCACGCAGCGGCATGGGGTCTAGCTCAGCATTTACGGTGGGGCTACTAAACGTGTTGCATGCCCTCAAAGGCCACGTTCCGACACGGCATCAACTCGCTGCCGAGGCAATACATGTCGAGCAGGACTTAATAAAAGAGTCAGTGGGATCTCAAGATCAAGTGCAGGCGGCGCATGGCGGTTTCAACAGGGTCGAGTTTTTGAAAAGCGGCGAGTTTTCCGTAACTCCCATAACCGTCAGCCCACAGCGCGTCAAAGAACTCGAATCGCACTTAATGCTATTTTACACAGGCATCAAGCGCACGGCATCCAACATCGCTTCGAGTTTCATAAACGATCTCGACTCGCGACGCCGGCAACTGCGCACGCTAGTGCATCTGGCAGATGAAAGCATTAATCTCTTAACTGGTTCCGAAAGCATAAACGGCTTTGGCGAATTGCTCAATGGAGCATGGGAGACGAAAAGAAGCCTGAGCAAATCGGTATCAAACGAAGACGTGGACTCACTTTACCAGCGGGCGCTTTCTGCCGGAGGAATCGGCGGAAAGCTGACAGGAGCCGGCGGAGGTGGATTTTTGCTGATGTTTGTCCCACCGGACAAGCAAGAATCTGTCAAGAATGAACTCAGCGATCTCATACATGTCCCATTTAAATTTGAGTATACTGGCAGCCAAATCATCTTCTACGATGTTGAGGAAGACTTCTCCGCACAGGAAGAAGCACGGCTGCGCGGACCGCTTAAGAGCTTCCGCGAATTAGGTGAGGGATTGAAGTGAAGATACTCTACCTTGCCCACCTTTTTCCTCTGCCAATGGACTCAGGCGCAAAGCTACACACCTATTACTACCTGAACGCCATGTCCGCAAAGCACGATGTCCACATGGTCGCATTCGTGCGCTATGACGAGGAATGGCTCCACGTGGTCGAGGTAGAAAATATATGCAAAAAGCTTGTCTGCGTGCCACTAAAGCGGGGCAAGCTCAGCCATGCGGCCACAGCGCTTTCGTGTTTTGCATCTAAGGCAAACTCCTTTATAATCAATCGCGACTTTCGCAAGGATATGCAGGACGCCGTCAACAAAGAAATAGCCGAGTTTGCTCCGGATGTAGTCTATATCGACCATCTGCAGATGGCACAGTATGCAGACCTCGACGGCCCATACAAAACGGTTTTGGACCACCATAACGTGGAGTCGATGATAATCAAGAGAATGTCGCAGACCACGGCAAATCCGGCAGTGCGAATATATACGCGGGCCGAGTGGCCAAAG
>JAEWSK010000132.1 GCA_023398345.1 Armatimonadota bacterium
CCGCCTTCGGTTCCACACAGTGTGCATATCGCTTCACCGGCCTGACGTATATTCAGTGCCCAACTGGACTCAAGGAAAACCGTTGCTCCGTTGCGGAATCGAATAAAACCAAAAGCAGAATCCTCCACAGTGAATTTTTTTGGATCCCACGGTCCCCATGCGTTGGCGGCATTCTCACGATGCCCGAATTTGTGATACGTAGTGCCAACCGCGAATTCCGGTTCATAATTATCCATCATCCACAACGTCAAATCCAGCGCGTGAGTTCCAATGTCGATCAAAGGGCCACCACCCTGAGCTTCTTCATCAAGAAAAACTCCCCACGTGGGAACTGCTCGCCTGCGCAAGGCATGCGCTTTGGCGAAATATACTTCGCCTAGACCGCCGTTTTCGCAATACTGCTTAAGATACCGAGAATCCGCACGAAACCGACTCTGATAACCGATTGTAAGCTTTTTGCCGGTGCGTTTTGCAGCAGCCACCATCTTGCGAGCGTCTTCGGATGTACTGGCCATGGGCTTTTCACACATTACATGGCAGCCTGACTCCAATGCCGCTATTGTAATTTCGGCGTGGCTGATGTTGGGCGTGCATATGTGTACTACGTCGGGTTTTTCAACGTCCAAAAGTTTGCGATAGTCAGTATAGACCTTCGCTCCCTTCACGCCGAATTTATCTGCGGCATCGACCGCGCGCTCCTTGGCCAAGTCACAAAACGCGATTAGCTTTACTGGGGCTACTTTTACAAGACTCGGTAAATGTTTGACTGAAGCTATGCTGCCGCAGCCGATCATACAAACCTTAAGTTCAGATGATTTTCCCATGAGCATTACCCTATTATCAAATAAATGAGCAATGTTGGCCTTTTCATTGCACCACTAATTGTAGATCAGTTGACAGCGTCATGCAATAGTGCTATTGCAACCTAATTTTGCGTTATTTTAGTTGAGATTTCACCCATAAACTTCCGCAATATGAGCTTGCCTGCAAATGGGCTTTCATAAGTTTGATATGGCCAGCAATGATTGCTGTGTGCTTGCAGACGAACGGCCAAAAGTGATATATATTAAGTGAGCTAATAAGTCGCTCGAGCAACTAACGCTCGAGCGTGTTTTTGTACATGCCTCCGGGGGGTCTGTATGCAGGCAGTATCGACAAATAAAAAAGTGCTATCGGGTAATGAGGCTATCGCGCATGCGACGTGGGCGGCGGGAGTCAGTGTCGCAAGTGCGTATCCAGGCACGCCCAGCACTGAAATATTAGAAAACATCGCAAAGCGCTATCCTGAAATATACGCCGAGTGGGCAGTAAACGAAAAAGTGGCGATGGAAGTCGCGATTGGGGCATCCATCGCAGGAGCGCGGGCTATCACCACTATGAAGCACGTCGGCCTAAACGTCGCGCTAGATCCACTAATGACATTTTCATATATAGGCGCAAATGGTGGTTTTGTGATTGTATGCGCAGACGATCCTGGCATGCACTCTTCACAAAACGAGCAGGACAACCGCACGCTTGCAAAGTTTGCCCGCGTCCCAATGCTCGAACCTTCCGACAGCCAAGAGTGTTTCGATATGGCGCGACTGGCGTTTGATATAAGCGAAGAGTTTTCCACTCCCGTCATACTGCGGACCACAACGCGGGTCAGTCACTCATCGGGAATTGTCGATTTAGGTGATTTTCAGCGCAGAGAGCGCAGCGACAAAACCTACGAAAAAGATATTACAAAAACTGTAATGGTCCCGATGTTTGCCCGGCGTCAGCGAATCGCGCTTGACCAACGGCATGCAAATCTGTCTGCTTATAGCGAAAACACCTCCATGCAGCGCATTGAGCGCGGAGGCAATATCGGCATTATTACATCTGGAATCAGTTATCAATACGCGCGCGAGGCTTTTGCGGACGCTTCTATTTTGCGCTTGGGCATGACGTTTCCTCTGCCGATCAATCTAATAAGAGAGTTTGCGGAGTCGGTAGATAAGATTTATATAATCGAAGAAGGCGATCCATATCTCGAAGAGCAGATATTGGCTATGGGTATCAAAATACAGCGCCCATTGGTAAGTCTTCGCATTGGGGAACTCAGTCCCGATCGAATCGAGCAACTTGCATGCGAAATCAAAGGCTCTGCTCCGACCCAGCCGAAGAAATCAATCGACAATCTGCCCGCAAGACCACCAGTGTTATGTCCTGGCTGCTCGCATCGGGGTGTGTTTTACGCCTTAAATCGACTAAAGGCAACTGTGATGGGCGACATCGGCTGCTACAGTTTAGGCGCTTTCCCGCCGCTTTCCGCGTTGGACAGCATTGTGTGTATGGGCGCAAGTGTCGGCAACGCTCACGGCATGCAAAAAGCAGGTTACTCTGGTAGAGTAGCGGCAATACTCGGCGACAGCACTTTCTTTCATTCCGGCATCACCGGGCTAATTAATGTCGTCTACAACTGCGGCGCTTCCACGATAATAGTGCTCGACAATAGAACAACTGCTATGACCGGCCACCAGGATAACCCCGGAACCGGAAAAACACTTATGGGCCAGCAAACAGTCGAAACATCAATTGAAGATGTTGCGCGAGGCGTGGGCATGAAGCGCGTTCGAGTAATTGATCCATACGATCTCGACCAGACCTACAGTGTGCTAAAAGAAGAAATAGATTCTCCCGAGCCTTCGGTAATTGTCAGCAAACGGCCATGCGTTCTTGGCGCAAGAATAAAAGTCACCCGGCAGTATTATGTCGATTTCGATGCATGCAAGGCATGCGGCGCATGTCTAAAACTCGGGTGTCCGGCTATTGAGGTAGTTGACGAGGGCAATGCCGATTCCAAGCAGCGCAAGGAGCATATCAACAATGTTTTGTGCGTCGGCTGTGGGATGTGCGCACAAGTGTGCAAGTTCGGCGCAATACGGTTGAAGAGCTAGAAAGTTGGGAAGCGCTATGAGTAAGATTTTAAATATTACACTTGTCGGTGTAGGCGGACAAGGAACGCTTTTAGCAAGCGAAGTGCTATGTCGGGTAGCTCTGGCTTCTGGTCGCGACGTGAAAAAAAGCGAGGTTCATGGTATGGCTCAGCGCGGCGGAAGCGTTGTGAGCCAAGTGCGTATTGGTAAAAAAGTGCATTCGCCTCTAATTGCGCAAGGAGAAACCGACATACTCATATCATTTGAAAAGCTCGAAGCGCTCAGATATGCTCACCTCGTCGCGCCCGACGGAGTCGCAATGGTCAACGATCAGGAAATTCGACCGGTCACAGTCTCCAGCGGACAGGCGCATTGGCCCGAAGACCTTGACGACATGCTTCGCTCAACATTTTCAAAACTCGAAGTCATCCCCGCACTTGAAATTGCCGGCGGACTCGGCAACGTGCGCACGGTCAACTTAGTAATGATCGGCGCGCTGTCAAACCACCTCGACATTGATGACTCGGTTTGGCGCGAGACGATCTCGTCGCTGGTAAAGCCGCAGTTTGTCGAAATTAACTTAAAGGCATTCGATGCAGGCAAGAACGCTACCGCAAATAGCTTGCGTTCGTAATTTCGCTTTTTCTATGCGTTAAAGCCTGTGCCCCGATTCTCGCTGAGACTCTGTGCTAGATCACTTTGTATTGTGGCCGCAACGGGTATATTTTTGTTAAATACCATCGCGGCTAGCTCGCGATGCAAATGGTGATAGGGGGTCCAATATGCGTAGGTGGGTCATGGTATTAGCCGTAGTGTTTGCCTTTGGCGTGCTTGCGGCGACATTTGCCAGTGCGGCAACTAAAAACATGTCGTCCGAAAAGAAGATGTCGATAAAGGCCAAAAACACGACAAAATCCAAAACAAGTGTTATGGCAAAGAAAGGCGCTGGTCCGAAAGTTACAAAGAAGACTAAGTGCTATAGGGTCACAAAATGGCGATGTCCGACAAAGCACAAAGCCAAGCGCTACGCAAGGCCGGCTCATATTGCACGCGGGCCTGTCGTCAATTGCCCCGCGCCCGTTGTCAATGTTCCGCAGCAGGCGGCTCCTATCGTTAACGTGCCGCAGCAGCCTGCACCTGTCGTGAATGTTGCAGCACCTTCTCCTACTGTCGGGATCACTGTGGACAACTGCAATATCTATATCGTCCGCGGAGATCAGTTGACGGTCATTGACAAGAGCAACTACGAGTGTAAAAGGACTGTACCACTGAAGTAGTGTCCTAAAGCGTTGCATCTACGAAGACGGGTGTGGGGCTTTGCTCCACACCCGTCCATTGCCTAAAATCACGCATGCGCTGAGTGCAGGTTAAGCCGTGCTTTTTGTGTAAATAGTTTTTGATATGTCTGCCGAGATTAGCTCATGCACCGTTGAGCATGAAGAGTTTTTTCGAGATGAGTCGTGTTGCACTGGCGCTGCCGATGCAATTGCTTTTCCAACCGGCGAGTCTGAGGTTGTGCAAATCATCAAGCAGGCCTGCGAACGCGGACTTGCAATTACGACGCAGGGCGCACGCACTGGCATAGTTGCCGGGGCGGTACCCGAACGCGGGCTAATACTCAATCTGAGCCGAATGAACGCCATCGGTGACGTGATCGTTGACGAGTTTGGTACGGCAAAAATCGTCGTGCAGCCGGGAGCGCTTCTATCCGATGTGCGCAATGCAATTTCGCCTCGCAATCTTATGTTTCCGCCAGATCCGACTGAGACATCCGCGTCACTTGGTGGAATGACGGCC
>JAEWSK010000156.1 GCA_023398345.1 Armatimonadota bacterium
AGCAAAGTTAAAATCCCCGGCGTAAAAGACGAGGTCGCAGTCGTAACGACGCTCAACTCAATTAAAGACGAAGGCGGCATCAAAACTGCACAGATTCATCAAGTTTGGGGATGGTACGCTCAAGAAAGCAAAGACCGCGCGCCAGTATACAACCAATTCAACGTCGATTCGACATTCGCATTGAACACCGGCAAGCTATTAAAATCGCATGCAGACACACTCGTCTACACAAAAGATCCTGCCGTCTTTACGCAGGAACAGCAACCATATAAGATAAATACAAAAATCGACATCTCGCCGGCCTCCAAGCGAGGCTGAGACAGGCAGGCAACTTTAGTGTGCATATTCGGCGTAATTCTCGCTTCAATCTGCATATTTATTGTGATGCATTGGTGGAGCGAAGGCGCAATAGAAGCATCCGACGCACTGTTTCTCGCAACAGTCTTTGGAGGATTGATATTTGGCCTTTTCGCCGCGCGAAGCATATTGCAATTTTTGTTTGCATTTGTGCCGCTTTCTGCTGCAATGATCTACGGCATTTAT
The DNA here is from genome assembly GCA_023398345.1 of Armatimonadota bacterium. Taxonomy (GTDB): domain Bacteria; phylum Armatimonadota; class UBA5829; order UBA5829; family UBA5829; genus DTKD01. The sequence goes on from JAEWSK010000156.1 coordinate 544, forward strand.
AACTGGAAAGTCGGGAGTTGGCGCGCTTACTATAAAAATCGCTGCGCGGAATATGAAAAAGCAATACTTGATGACCCCCGAAACCTCGCCGCGCGCGAGTTTTTCGCAGACACCCTCTATAACCTCGGCGAGCTTGACCGCGCTATCGATGAAATGCAGGCAGCAGTCGACCTCGGCGCAACCATCGAGTGCCAATATAAGCTAAATAAATGGACAAAGGAGCGCTATCTGCGCGACACAACAAACCCCGTCTGCCGATGGTGCGGGACAGAAAACAACTCAGGCGAGCGCAAGTGCTTCAAATGCGGGGCAGATTTGCCATATGAAAACGCATTCACTCGATGGCTATTAGGCGGAAAGTGGGCAAGGGCGCGCTACTATTTGCTTATAATCACAGGTTTTACAGTCGCCTCGGTATCATGGCTAATCCTACCTCCCAATCTCGCGTTCATTCCATTTATATGCTACGGGCTTGCCATCGGCGGATGGGCCTTGATAAGCTCTGCAAGATCTTAAGCCTCCGTTTGGCAACTTCCAGCTTAGGGGTAATCCTATAGTGAGTCCGTTGCCGGCGATGCGGCAGGCTCTTTGCTTACGAAAGGAGGTAAAGAGCATTGGTAACAAAGTCACCCATTCATATTAGACGAAATGTTGAATCCTACACCGACCCGTATATTGATGAGGAGTGCCTATCAGATAACACCAAGTGCACAAGATGCGGCTCGGTATATGCATCAGGGCGATGGTATCTTAAAGACCAAGCGCCAGTAATGGCATTTGGGCCTATAAAACACGAAACTATTTGTCCGGCATGCAAAAAGCAGCGCGATAGGCAGGCTGGTGGAATAGTCACTCTTAAGGGCGCTTTCATAGATAAACATCGCATTGAGATACTCAATTTGATACGCAACCAAACAAGCAAAGCAGAAAACGTGAACCCGTTGGAACGCATAATGGACATACAATCTCGCGAGGGCGAAATTGTAATTACTACAACAAACGAGAAACTTGCACAAAGAATCGGACGCGCTCTGCACAAGGCATATCGCGGGACAGTCGAATACCGGTTCAGCGCAGACATCAAGCTAGCGCGGGTAAACTGGCAACGTGAAGCATGATAATAATATTCTGAGAGGAGTGTCTTATCTTGAACCTAACTGATTTGGTCAAGAAATCGCTTGCTTTCGGCTTGGGCGCGGCGGCATTGAGCGCGGAAAAGCTCAAACAGTTTTCCGATGAGATGGTTTCAAAAGGTGAAATGTCCAAAGATGAGGCCGAAAAGTTCATAAATGAGGTGTCGGCACGCTCTGAGGACGAAAAGAAAAAGATTCAAGAGTGGGTAGCGGAACAAGTCTCCAAGATGCTTAAGCAGGCAGGGGCCGCTGAGAGTAATCGCGTCGAAAAACTCGAACACAGAGTCGACGCGCTGGAGACACGTCTATCAGAGCTTATGACTGAAGCAGCAGAGGAATCACAAGAATCTCTTGACGAGCAGGTTCCTCCAAGTTAGTGCTCTTATAATCAAAACCTTATGATCTTTTGCTTTGAGGGTTAACCCTCGTGTTCGTTGCAAGGGCTTTACCCTTTTCAACCTCACTGGGGACTCAGTCAAAAGACAGAGTCTCCGGTGTTTTTTTAGCAAAGCCCCCACAATTAAAAGACAGGGCAAGGTTTACAGGACACTAGGTAAAATAGATATTGGTCTTCGGCAAAAGTCGCAAGCACTTCAATAGGTATCGTGAGATTGCCGGTGTGCTGGCCAGGCACGGCTGGGGATGGATGTTGGGCAGCCTCGGCCTATCTGAGCACTTGGGCAAGCATGCGGACTTAACACGGCGAGAACACGCTCCGGCTCACATTAGAGAAATGCTGGAAGAGTTGGGGCCGACGTTTGTAAAACTCGGCCAGTTACTTTCCACGCGTCCCGACATTATACCCGAGCAATATATAAACGAGCTTGCGAAACTACAGGACACCGCTCCTACTGTGACGCCCGATCAAATCAGAGCCGTCATCGAAAAAGAGTTCGGCGCGCCTGTTGAATCCGTATATGCAGATTTCGACTATAATCCAATCGCTGCGGCATCGCTTGGCCAAGCGCACCGCGCAGTGTTGGGCGACGGCACGCCGGTTATAGTCAAAGTCCAGCGGCCGGGCGTAGTCGAGGCAGTTGAAACCGACGTCGAAATTCTTTATAAACGAGCAGCTTTTCTTGAAGATCATTGGGAGCGCGCGCGCACCTATGGCGTTTCAGAAGTTGTCGATGAGTTCGCCGTAACTATTCGAGAAGAACTCGACTATACACGCGAGGCACACAACACCGACCGTCTTCGCGAAGAAATGTCGAGCGAAACAGGCATTTGCGTGCCGCACGTCTATTGGGAACTTACGACCCGGCGCGTGTTGACCCTTGAGGAAATGCTCGGCAGCAAAATCACCGACGCAGCCGAGCACGTTTCGCCCGATGAAGGCAAGCAATTTGCCAATCGACTGGCATCTGCGTTTCTAAAGCAGATATTTGTAGATGGCTTTTTTCATTCCGACCCCCACCCTGGAAATATAATCATCACGCCGTC
>JAEWSK010000168.1 GCA_023398345.1 Armatimonadota bacterium
GTGTTGGCCTCATCCAAAAGCGCCATGACTTTCACGCCGTATTCGCCCGTTTTCATCGTCAGCGCCACTAAATCGTCGGCACTCAGAGAATCGTTCAGTGTTGCTGCTAATGCCTCATATATGAAAGCGTTGATCGCCAAATCTTCTTTTCCGATGTTTTTCGCATGCTCAGCATAAGCAGCAATGCCTTTGACTCCGTATGTGATCATCTCGCGCAGAGAACGCACGTCCTCATTTGTGATCGCCAGCACACCGACGGAGGCAGCTTTTTCCAGCACAGACTCTCTTGAGTTTACAGTGAAAGTCGCAGCGTCGTGTAAATCTAAGCAAGAAACAGATTTTTTGAGTTCGTCTCTTGCAGCGATCATTTTCATGACTTGCTTTTCAATTGAACCGTCGTCAAAGTTTGCGTTGGTAATGGTCATGAACAGGCTGCTGAGCACTTCATAGTTCGTATCGCCGAGATCTTCGACATCGATTTTCCCTTTGACTACGATATCCGAAATGCCCTTAAGCGTATAAATTAAAATGTCCTGCAACTGTGCGACTTCTTCGGTTTTGCCGCATACGCCACGCACCGTGCAACCTTTTCCTCCGACAGTTTCCTGGCACTGATAACAAAACATACTCATTATTATGTCCTCCATTAGCGCTTAATTTTATACGGGTTCGAATTCGTCTTTGCCCACAAAACAAATCGGGCACTGCCAATCATCGGGCAAATCTTCAAATGCCATGCCGGGTGCGATGCCGCTGTCGGGATCGCCAAGTGCGGGGTCATAGATATACCCGCAAGGAATACACCTGTACTTTTGCATCAAATTTTTCTCCTTCGTCTTTTCAACCTTTTGGAGCGGGAGCCTTTACGACGATCAGCTCCAATGCTCTGGACAGTTTATACTCTTATCTATCATTACGGTCTTTCCCATCAATCAATGATATTTCCATCGGTGGAAATTGTCACTACTTGCCAGGCAATAAACTTGCCGCTGTCTTTAAGCGCCTTTTTTACCGCGTTTTCGATTCCTCCGCAGCAGGGAACATCCATTCTGACGACAGTGACGCTTTTAATATTGTTGCTTTTTATTATTGCCGTCAGCTTTTCGCTGTAGTCCCCTTCGTCCAGCTTTGGACAGCCGATAAGTGTTACTTTGTTTCTTATAAATTTGTTATGAAAATCACCGTAAGCATATGCCGTACAGTCGGCGGCAATTAGCAGGTTTGCGTCCGCAAAATAAGGCGCATTGACTGGCGCAAGTTTGATCTGTACCGGCCATTGCGACAGCATGCTCCTGTTCTCATTAGTAGAAATAGCTTCGCATTTGTTTTCCCGACGAATGGTTTTTGACTGTGTCCCAGGACATCCGCACGGCAGTTTTTCGCCCTGCACATGTAACTTACTCGCTTTTACAGCGGCTTCGTCATATTCCGCTGCTTCGCGCTCTTCAAAGCTGATAGCTCCAGTCGGACAGGAGGGCAAGCAATCGCCGAGGCCGTCACAGTAATCGTCACGAAGAAGTTTTGCCTTACCGTTTACAATGCCAATTGCTCCTTCATGACAGGCATCAGCGCACAAGCCGCAGCCTGTGCATTTCTCCTCATCGATTTTGATTATTCTTCGGATCATATTTGCCACCTGCATAAATAGACTCTGTTGAAATCATGGCTCAAGTCTACTATACTAAAACCGACAAGTCTGTTGTAATTACAACAAACGAGGATTTTTATGAAGAATTATTTGGAAGTATTGAGACTTGCGGCTCTGTTTCGAGGGATCGAAGAATCGGACTTGCAGCCGCTTTTGTCATGCCTGTCCGCAAAACACATTCGCTATGAAAAAGGACAAGCTGTATTTCTCTGCGGTGAAAAAATGGAGCGCTTTGGAATCGTCTTGTCGGGTCAGGTTCATGTCGTGCAGGAAGACTATAATGGAAATAGAAGCATACTTGCAAAGATTGGCGAGGGCAACCTATTTGGAGAGTCGTTTGCATGCTGCACAGAAATACAGACACTCCCGGTGAGCGTAATTGCAACGACTGAAAGCGAACTCCTGTTTATCGAATGCAGCAAGCTTGCCACACCGTGCACAAACGCATGCGCTTTTCACGGTAAACTCATCCAAAACATGCTAAATATCGTATCAATGAAAAACATTGATCTGACGCAGAAAATTGAATTTATCTCAAAGCGCACTACTCGAGAAAAGCTTCTAACTTATCTTTCCGCTCAGGCACAAAAAGCTGGAAGCGACTGCTTTAATATTCCGTTCAATCGCCAGGAGCTCGCGGACTATCTCTCTGTCGACCGCAGCGCAATGTCCGCAGAGTTGTCAAAGCTTCGAGATGACGGCATTTTGAACTTTCACAAGAACCAGTTTGAGCTATTGAAGTAACTAAAAAATGGCGAACTAATCTGGAGCCGGTCAAGAGCATCTGCGGGTAACAGTCCAAAGAAGTTTTTCACAAACTCAGGCACCTTACAAAGCAAAACCACGGCTTGCCAGCCGTAGATCGAAGCCTCAGAGAAGCATAGAGCAAAGGTTTGTCACCACAAATGTTTATTGGCAAATGCTCTGACAGACCCAAACTGTCAATCAGCATTGAAAAGCGCCCCCAAAAATGGGTTGCAGACATCAAGCACCGGAACATTGTCCATAGTCATTGACCTTAGACTTTATAAAGACGCAATGCGAGGCGTTGCCGACATTTTTGCAAAACACATCAAAATGCAACTTATTGCACACATTGGGATCAAGATGTTCGTTATTACACCCGATATATAAATGCCAATAACCATTGCATCTCTTTGATTTAAGGCGATACTTCACAAAACATTAGATCGCATTAAAGGAACACTCAAACATGTCTGTCAGAATGACAATGGTGATCTTAACAATTCTGCTCACATATGCCGCTGCGTCGCTGTGCAGTGCAACTGACGAAGCCTCGATGAGCGTGGATTTCGAAGCAGTGCAGGCCAGCAAGTATGTGTGGCGAGGTCTCGTCTGCAATGATGAGCCCGTGATGCAGCCTTCTCTGACCGCCAGTTGGCAATCAGGAATCAGCTTTAACCTGTGGGGCAGCTTCGATCAAACTGATTTCGGTGGTACCAAGGGCAAGTTTAGCGAGCTCGATTACACGCTCAGCTACGACTGGCACTCAGGCGGCAAAGACTGGACGATCGGATATAGTATTTACACCTACCCTAACACCTCGTCCGCCGGCACAAGCGAGATAATTGCAAATTGCGACTTCGGCGGACCACTGGGCGCCAACCTATCTCTCGCCCGAGACATTCGCGAGGCCAACGGGCTATATCTGGGTCTGGGATGGTCCAAAACAGCGCTCATTAAAAATCGATCTGTAGACATAAGCGGCGAACTCGGCTTCTCGGACAAGCGAATATCGGGCTACTACTACGGAGTAAAAAGTGCCGGGCTTTCAAATGCATCTATCTGCATCGAGATGCCGGTCGACTCAAACGGCGGCTGGACGATCACCCCGTCGATTGCTTACACGAGAGTTCTGCGACAATCTCTTAGAGATGCCGTAGACAGCCCGGACAACTATATCTTCGGAGCAAAGCTTGCCAAGACGTTCTAAAAAATTGGTCTGCTGACCCACCTAGTAGTATAAACACCGGCGTTTTGCCGGCAATACTGCCGGACTGCAACATTGGGAAACAACAGACTCACCGTGGAATGGAGTTCTATGATGAGTACTATTAGAAAACGCATTCTTTTGTTGCTATGCGCCCTAGCTGTGCTATTCATTATTGGAATTGCCGGTTGGGAATTACAAGAAAACCAACGTCTAGGTCTGTTGTACAAGCATTCAAGTTCGGACACTTGTCGAACAGCAAATAAGCTCGTGGAACTGCACGGCAAAGCGCTGGCCGATCTTTCGATCGATTACACGTATTGGGACGAAATGGTCAGCTTTGTCAAAACGCGGGACCCGAATTGGGCAAAAAACAACCTGATACCTGCATTGGCTACCTACGGGATAGACGCAGTCACCGTGTTCGACTCAAGCGGTGCCAAGGTCTATTCGACAGACTCATCTAATGATCCGAGCCTTTATATAATAGATATGGGGCCGGAGCAAATCAAGCACCTTTTCGCGGCAAGCCCATTTCGCCACTTCTTCACACAGACACGTCGCGGGCTGATTGAGGTTCGCTGTGCAACTATCGTGCCCAGTGCGGACACTAAGCACGCCGGACCTCCACTTGGCTACTTTATGGCTTTCAAGACATGGGATTCGAACTACCTTAAGGGATTGGCCTCGCTTATTAATGGAAAAGCATCGCTGCTGCCTATAGCCGATGGCAAACGGGTGACGCCAGACGAAAAAAAACTAAGCGCGATAGTTTTCCGGAAATCGCTGTCAGGTTTGGACGGACGCGATATTCAAACTCTGTGCATTACAAAGCAATTTGATCAGGGCAATAAACAAAAGGCAGCAGCTCGTAGAACAATAAGTCTGCTGAGCATCTTTGCCGCAATGATGATTGCAGTGCTCGCATTGGGTTTATCACAATTTGTAACACGCCCGCTGGGTTTGATTTCAAGTGCAATGAAAGAACAATCGCCTGATTCGCTGATACGTCTCGAAAATGACACCACCGAGTTCGGACGACTTGCCGTTCTGATCCACAAGTTCTTCGATCAAAAGGTCGCATTAGAAGAAGAAAGCCGCATTCGCGCCATAGCCGAGGAAGAGACAAGAAAAAGTGAAAAAAATCTCTCGATTACTCTTCGCTCTATCGGCGACGGTGTAATTGCAACAGACAAAAACGGCAACGTAGTTCGAATGAACCCGGTAGCAGAGAAGATGACCGGATGGACCATATCCGATGCAATCGGGCGTCCTATCCGCGAAGTCATAGATATAATAAATAATTTAACAGGCGAGCCTGCCGTAATCCCGGTAGACAAAGTGCTGGCAACAGGCGAAGTATGTTTTCTTTCAAACCACACAACACTAATTTCCCGCGATGGAACACAGCGCCAAATTTCCGACAGCGCTGCACCGATCCTAGACGATGGGGGAACTATCACCGGCGTAGTTTTAGTCTTTTCTGATGTAACCGAACAATACCGCATTCGAGAGGAGCTGCGAAATAGCGAAGAGAAGTTTGCAGCAACTCTGCATTCCATCAGCGACGGATTTTACTCACTCGACGACAATCTTGCATTCACTTATTTCAACTCTGCCGCAAGGACAATGTTGGGCAAAAACGACGCAGATGTGATCGGCAAAAACTTATATGAAGTTTTCCCCCAACTGAAGGGATCGATTTTCGACACCAACTTCAGCATTGCAATAAAAGACAAGGTGGCAATGTGCTTCGAGGCATACCGCGAGACAAGTGATCGCTGGTATGACATGCGCATCTATCCTCAGACAAATGGCATATCGGTCTACTTCCAGGACATCACCGAGCGCAAGCGCGCGGAGAAGGAACTGCTTGATGCCAAATCCGAGATCGAGGCAGTGAACCGTCAACTCGTAGCAACGCTAAACAAGGCAAATCAACTGGCTGCTCAAGCGGAACATGCAAGAGGTCAAATCGAAGAACATGCAATTAAGTTAGCTTATCAAGCTACACATGACGCACTCACAGGGCTGCCCAATCGCCAGTATTTCGAGCAGCATCTAAATGATTACAT
>JAEWSK010000189.1 GCA_023398345.1 Armatimonadota bacterium
CAAGCATCAGCGCGAGAACAATGAATGTGACTCGCATATTGCATCCTCCTTAACCGGGAAATGGGTAACTCACCCTCTCGCTACAAATACCCAGGCTAGGATGCACGCAAACGCGATGACGCAATGACGACAAATGTTTCGTAGGTGTAGGCTTAAAGTCGGCTCTGTGTGTGGCAGGCACCCAAAAGATTAGATTGGTCAAATACTTTGGCTAAATCAATCTCGCCGATCGGCTTTGTGTCTTTTGACCGCTGAGCGCGTTCCCATATTTCAAAGAGAATCGACCTGAATTTGCGAATCGACTCGGCCCTCTTTGCGCCGCCGGGGACTCTGTCTGAGTCATCGGCCGAATCACGCAGCGCGTCGATTGCCGACTCCATCGCCTCAAAGCAGTAGTTGGAGTTTTCTGTCTTTGTCATATACAGTGATATGGCGGCGCGTGAAATTCCCATTGCGAGCTTAATTCGGCTTCGAAGCAGATAGTATGGCACGTCAAAGGCCGACGCAGTGTCGGGCGCGGATGCACAAGCAAGCGCAACTGCATTTAGATACTCAGCTTTGCAACTATCCAGCGACTTTTTTCTGGAAAATGCAGTGTCTAGTAAATCGCACGATGCAGCGCCCCAGTTTGGACGGTTCATAAGCTCACGCAGATATAACTCGTCGAAACGCTGTTGGGGCAATTTTTCGTCTTTGGGCAGAACCATTGATGCAGCTTGCCAATCAGCTTTGGCGCGATCTAGTGCAGCCTTTACTTCGGTCGAACAGCTCGACGCCCATGCAAAATCTGGATCGACTGTCGGTTTGCCGTCAGATACAGCCGGTAACGCAATAATAGAAAAAAGCAGCGCAATGACAAATGTTCTCACAGACATAATTTAACACATGCCCTTACACACTGCAAGCGTGAAATGCACATCAAACTCACGGAAACTATTCTGGGGCTTTGCCCCAATCCCCACCAGAGACTCTGTCTGGTGACTCTGCAAGGAAACTGAGTTTCCTAAACATTCAGACTCGTAAATTGCTAGACCCCCGTTGGGGGTCTAGCAATTTACGCATACGGGGTCTGGGGACTGCGTCCCCAGCGGGGTTAAGGGGCAGCGCCCCTTATGGGAGTCTGAGGGTAACACCCTCAGAGCAAATTTCGTCAATTTGATATGCACACCTCAGCTATTTCATGTGCGATGGTTTCTCGGTAATGCTTGTCGGCTAGAAGCGTTGCATCGCCGGTGTTTGTGACAAAGCCTATTTCAAGCAAGACGGCGGGCATATGTCGATATGTGTCACGCAGAACCCGGAGCCTGGAGTGTTGGCTTTGCGAATCCCATTTTGCTCCGCGATTGCGCAGGCCATGTGACGAGATAACTTTAGCGAGTCGCTTAGCGATTGCAAAACTGCGCTTGTCATTTTCTGCCACGAGCGCTTCTACGCCATTTGCTTGAGCTACACCAGCGTTGAGATGGATAGACAAAAATAAATCGCAATCTGCTGCAACTGCTATTTTTCCTCGCTTACTTAAAGATGTGAGTGTTTTCGTCGGGCGAGTGAGCATGGTTTTATGACCTGCTGCGCGCAGATGGTGGCCTATACGAGTGACGAAATCCAGGGCGAGGTAGTCTTCAATGAGTCCGTTTCCATGCGCGCCGGTAAAAGCGTGGCCACGGCTTGCGCCGTGGCCTGCGTCTAGGGCGATCTTCATCGCCGTGCTTTCTTCCATTGCTGATAGATATGCTCCACCAGCAAATTAGCTATGGACTCTGGAACCGGAAACCCCAGATCCTTAATGCACAGCTTTTGCAGGTATATAACAGCCTGCTTGCGCCGCTCGTCAGCCGATAGTTCGGTAATCGCGGCGGCGCGCTCAATGGCATCGGTAATGCGATCCGTGCCGATACGTCCGAGCCACTTGCGTGCCCATGACGGCAGCCTGTCTTTCTGGCTCAGATACGCCGTCAGCGCGCCAACCACGCCTACGGCAAGTGAAACCAGATCATGGGTGGGTATGGTGTCGAGTTTAATCATACGAAGCTCCTTTAACCAAGAATCGCAAATTGTGCGACCGGCGTACTTGCAATGGACTGGAGGAATGTCTTAAGGACAGTGAAAGTCCGGCCGTCGCGGTTGATCGTATCGCTAATACTTATCGAGACATCCGGGCCGGTCACCAGCAGCAGACCGGGGTGAATCACGCCGAATTTCTCCACATCATCGAGGTAGATGTTCATAGTGCTGCTGTCGAGTGGTTTGAATATGCCTCGATGGGTTACGCTGTCGAGAATGTAATCCTCCCCGAACGCAGCGATTTTTGCGGCTATGCGCTCGGCAAAGTGCATTTACCACACCTCCTCATCTAAGGAGAAAGCCGTATTTTGATCGATAGTTGTGTTGACACTTGTGGTTTGGGACATCATAGGAAGTGCGGCCTTGAGATATGGGGAAAGGCGCGTAGCGCCCTGTTGGATCAAATCGACTCCCCGAACCGCCGCTCCAACGCTAAGTCCGGCTATGCTGAACTCTTCGGAACCGCCGACTTCTCTTCGAAGCTGTTCGACGAACTCTCCAGCTATCATTTCCAGCATGCCCAGCTTCAGTGTGGCTTGTAGCTTAGCATTGGAAGTGTCATCCAAATAGCAGTCGGCTATCGAGTATTCCAATGGGCTTTGCATTTCGGTGATAAGCGATGTAATGGCGGTGTCGTAGGTTGTAATCGCCGAATCGATTCCCGCCTTGCGCTTGACGTCGGCGACAATTATAGAGATGGCCATATATGTTCTCCTTATCTGTAAAGTGATAAGTGGAGAATATCAAACTCACCGCCGTCAAAAGCCGTAAAGTCGCTGGGGTCTACTGTTTTCCAATAGACTGTCGTCCCTTCCGGCACGTCATCAGATATTTCCTCGCGGTTGATTGCCGTCCATGACGCATTCGACAATGTTAGCGGGTTTGTATATCCCACAAGCAGTGTCAGCCCCCCGACGGTGAATAGGCTGCATTTTATTCGATAGCGGGTCGCTCCGGTTATTTGAAAGCTGCCGCTTGATATTCCGTTGAGCGATATTGTCTGTCCGCTTGCGCGAATGCGCGCGCACCCGCCTGACGCCACATGCACCGCCACCGGAAGCTCATTCATAAGATTAGTCATTGCGTCGCTCCTTCCAAATATTGGGCGCAGAGTACTCTGCGCCCAATATTCGCTAATTGCCTATTTAGCTGACCTGGCTTGCATAGGCCATTTGCCAGAGACCATAGCCCGCGTTGTAGCGAGCACGAACGCCGTAAATGTATTCATCGCGCATAAAACCACTCTCGGAGTCGGCTTCCAGCGCAGCAAACTCGATTGGAGTTCGATTCTGGAGGATGACCGGCTTTACGACTCCCTTTGTAGAGAGCACGAACCAGTCATTGGAATCGCTGAGATACGGTGACACGAGCAGATCCAGTTTGCCCTTTAGCACGTTTGAAGATGTGTTTGCCGTAACGGAACCTTCACCCGGCCAATATGTCGATTCGAGAAGTTCCATTGCAGTCCACTGAAGATCGGGCGGGACAACCAAAAGATCCGGCACGATGCCCAGCAGCTTGCCTCGGTCGTCCTTAAATTTCATCATAGCGGTGATCGCAGCCTGCAGCGATGTAGACGCAAGGGCCGCTGTGCCCTTGTTCGACTGCGTGCCGGAGTCTCCATCGACATGGTCAGTGTCGAAGAAATACTGGCCGTCGTAACATGCGGCGGAAAAGCCGTTTTTTAGCAAGGAAAAGACCAGTTCGTCCATATGCCGTTTGGCCTCTCGCGCAAGGCTCATCACGCGCAGTTTTATCTGACCGTACTTGTCGTCTTCGATGGCGGCGCGCTCGACTGCAATCGAGGACTCCCATGTCTTGTTGCGAATAGTGTAGTTGTGTTCGAGCAGCCCCAGAGGCATTCTCTCATCGGCAAACTCGCGCATGGCCGGAACTGCGCCGAGCCAGGGGTAGTTTTCCTGATCACTTTCGGAACCGACTATGGTCGCGATGCGCTCATAGTCGCCGATTGTGGCATCCAGAGCCTCGAAAAAGACAGTTTTCAGACCGTCTTCGAGAACAGTGGGCATGTCGGAACGTGTAAGTGACATAAATTTTCTCCTTTCAATCTTTAGCTTTTAAGGCTAACTGGCGTAGCGGTCGATTCTTATTCGCACGCTGGTTGTTGATATCGATTCGACTGCGATTCCCGCGGTGATGTTGTTGGTAGTGGCTGCGTCGGTGACGGTCTGGTTATCGACGATCTTAAACGCAATGCCGGTATCGGTCTGAGCGCCGTTGGCTCCGCCGTCGGCAAACACGAATGTGCCGGTTGTCTGGACACGAATTGAGAGCGCGCCTGCACTACCGGCGGAGTTATCGACTGTCTCGTAGGCGACCCCCGCAAATGTCTCGCTTGCAGTATCGGTTGCGTTGGTTGCATAACCTGCGGCGTTGATGTTTACCAGCGCACCCTTGGGGATTTTGACGGCGGCCATCGGATAGCTAATGACCTCACCGTCCTTTCTCTTTGATTCTCTTGCGGTTGTGGTTGCTGTCTTGGTACACTCCTTTCGTTATTATGAGATAGCGCCCGTTACCTACCCCTGTGTTTCTCGACCTGACTCGAAG
>JAEWSK010000297.1 GCA_023398345.1 Armatimonadota bacterium
CCACGCGTAAAACGGCAAAAGCCCCGGCTTTAATATCGCCGGAGCTCTTGGTAGAGAGAATCTTTGTATTCGATTGTTTGGTGGAGGCGGGGGGACTCGAACCCCCGTCCAAAGAATGGTGATCAAAAGCGTCTACGAGCATAGCCTGCATTTTAAGTCTCGGGCATCAGTCTCCTACAGGCAGGATGCATCGGCCCCAGTCCGTAAGGTTGTCCTCGTTGGTTGCCGGACTTAATTCAACGAGCAAGTCGGTTCTGGTTACACCCGTATCCGCTCACACCGACTGAGAACGGGCGGATGCGCTGCGCTTAGGCAGCGAGTGCGTAATTGTTATTCGCGTTTATGTTTTGGACGGCTTTTTACGAGGCCAACCGACCAACCTCGGCTCGCAACTTTTGCCAACCGCTTCCCTGTCGACACCAATCGCCCCCATATATTCCATATGGACGTTGCTTTAGGGGAGTTTTGACTATTTATTATACCGCATTTCGGGCGATTTGCATAAAAGCGCAAATCGCCCGATAAAGCTTGATCTCGATTATATCGCAACCGCTAAAATCAGTCCGGCAGTTTGGAGTTTCGCGTCTCAGGCGCAAACCATATTAACACCAAACCAACGACATAGATCAGCGACATCAATGTAGTTGCAGCGCTGTATGAACCAAGCAACTTCACCAACTGGCCCGTGCCGGTAAAGATCATTATAGCTGCAATAATTCGCCCAAAGTTGAACGTTATGCCTTCGCCTGTCGCACGGATGCGTGTTGGGAAAAGCTCCGGCAAATACAGCGGCAGCCAGCCAAAAAACGCCGTAGTAAACACACCGGCCAACCCCAATAGCACAAACATCTCGATACCGTAGCCGGTCACAACTCTATACAAGACCACGCATGATACAAAACTCAAAATGCTGAACAGCGCGTAGGAAAGCCTTCGGCCAATCCACTCTGCAACCAAGCCGCCTAAAAATGAGCCCACCGTCTGACCAACAGCCATCCACAACGCCGCTGTCGCGACCTTTGTCATATCACCGTTTACGATCTCTTTCACCCACACTGGGTTCCACTGAAAAACGCCCCACGTTCCCACGATCGGAACTGCGGATATAAAGCATGCAAGCACTGTTTTTCGCAGTGTTCCCGGAGCAAGAAGTTCACGTATATCGTGGGTCTCGCCTCGCTCTTTCGCTTGAACCCATCGTTCAGATTCCTTGACTGCAATTCTTATAATTAAACTCAAAAGCGCCGGCACCACGCCTATGCAGAATATCCATCGCCAGCTTAAGTATCCAAACCACTTGCTTACAAGGCTGCTGACTATAAACCCGACGTTGCCTGAACATCCCAACAGACCTGCAAGAAGCGGTCGCTTCGCGTTCGGCCATGTCTCCATAACCAACGCCACGCCAAGACCCCATTCGCCGCCCAAACCAAGAGCGCCGAGAAATCTGCACGCACCAAATTGCCAGGCGTTTTGTGAAATCGCACTAAGTCCAGTAAATACAGAGTAGACCAGCACGGTGATAATCATCGTCTTTACGCGGCCGATCTTGTCGCCAAGCCTGCCGAAAACGAAACCACCTACTGAACAGCCTAGCAAGAACAGCGCAAGTGTAAATCCTAGATACTGTCCGATCAGTCCCGGATCACTGGTGTGCAAGAGATCGCTCAACGCACGCGGCCCCTGCACGGAATACAACCCCATCTCCATACCATCAAACAACCAGCCCAACCACGCGACCAAAAGCGCTATGTAGAGCGTCTTCTTGCTCACTGGCGTTTGTGTAGACTCTGGAGCAGTAATTACTGATTTGCTCATGCTGCCTCATCTCTGCGGCCTCAAAACAGGCCGAACAATATGGATTTTTATGATCGCATTATATGCCGCGGTTACAATAGCGTCAAGCTGACCCTTATGAACGTCATATTTATGGAATTTGCTCAAAGCATTTTACCCTCAAGCTCACCGCATTTCATGCGCACCAGTCGGCATTACGGCACATGTGCCTGTTTTTGCATTTACGCCTAAAGCGCGGTCTTATTTCGGCTGATAATATACGATAAGGGTCACGTACACAATCTAATGGCACAGAATATTATGCACAACAAAACACAGCGCGGCCGATTGCGTGGATTTACACTCGTAGAAGTGATGATCGCGATGTTCGTATTCGCCTTGGTCACGATCATCTTTTCCGCTACGCTCATTGTGAGCAAGGCCTCTTCAAAGATGAACGGGCAGTACGCGCAGGCCATAAGCATCGCACAGCATAAAATCGACCAACTGAGGGCAGTGGGCTACGGAAGACTTAATTACACTGAACTCGAAGATGCAGAGATTGTCGACTCGACTCCAACAGGATCACCGTACAGCTTTAAATTGGTTGATGGAGTTGCAAACTATTTGCTTGATCCGATTACAACCTTGACTATTCAAGATGCCACGAGTTCATATGACTCTTCGAGGGTCAAATTAGTGATTGTAAATATATCATGGAAAGCATCTCCGACTCGTGATGACAGGAGCAGTCTTGTCCAGAGAGCGTATATTGCCAATGCAGACTAGCATATTAGGGCCGATAAACAAAAAACGAAATGGATTTACCATGCTAGAAATGCTCGTCGCAGTATTTATAGCAGCGGCGATGTTAACGTGTACCATATCCATGCTGGTTGCGACGCTTAAAAGCTGTGATGCCGATCTGGCCCAATCCGACACCGACACAACGGCAGTAACCGCAATGCAATATATGATTTCTGACGTAAGGGAAGCCAATTCATTCAACATACT
>JAEWSK010000307.1 GCA_023398345.1 Armatimonadota bacterium
CTGTTCTTACGTCAGCATTATTTGCGCAATACACATCCGATAGTTTTGATCCTCGCAAATAAAACGCAGTTGCCAGTGCGTCGGAAAGCGTTGCATTTCGCGTAATTACGCTAACGGACGCTGCCGCTGCGTGCGCCTGCATTCCTGTAATTGGATCAACAATATGCTCAAAGTGCTCCGTGACATTGGGGTCTCGCTGTGCGGGGCCTCCAGATGTGGACATTGCTTGATTTCGGAGTGTAATCTCATCTACGCGCTCATCAAATTTAGACGGATGACGGATGCCAATATTCCACCCATCTCCATCAGGCCCGTCTCCGATTGCCTGAATGGTGCTGCCACCTCCGCTTATAAGCGCGGATTTGACGCCGTAATTAGATAATATCGATGCGGCTTTGCTGACCGCGTAACCTTTTCCTATAGCGCCGAGGTTAATTTGTATGCATTCTGATTCGAATTGAACCGCATGTGTCGCATCGTCGAGAATTATGCGACTCATGCCGACATTTTGCAAAGCGGTCTTTATCGCATCCAACTCCGGTTCGACGCCGGTTTTTTCGGCTTTGCGCCAAAGATCGACGAGTGGGCCGGCTGTAATATCGAATGCGCCTTGCGTGTCACTGTAAACCTGCTTGGCTATGCTAAGTATATTGAATAGGTCAAAACCTACAATTATAGGCCGACGTGCCGCCTCGGAGTTTAAATATGAAACTTCGCTTGTTGGGGAAAAGCAGTTTAACTTTTGATCGAGTTTTTCTACTTCGTCCAGCGCAAGTTGCAATATATCTGTCAGCGTCGCGCGATTTTCGCCTGTAGCGAGTATCTTAAACTCACATGCCATTGCGCGTCGGCACTGCCCAGCCCTATCCATTCACTTACTCCACAGTTGCGACGAAATTATGGGTTGAGTCTGAATGTTGCCCACTCAGCTCCGCGCTTGACCATTTCCTGGAATGCGGGATTGCTCCACGCCTCCATTCCATGCCCAAGTGAGGTGTTGAAGACTCGCCCTTTGCCGTAATATTGAACCCAAGTCACAGGATCGCTGTCCATGTCACGTCTCATCAAAACGATAAGCTTCGATTCCGGGTTAAAATTATGCCTGTAGGACTCATCAAATATATCAAAGCTCGACATACCATTTACCGTGACATGGCTTTTGCCCGTAATATTTACTTTGAATGTGCCTTTGTCATGCTTTGTAAACCTTGCGCCGATGAGTTTCCAGTAGGGGTCGGAGTCCATAAAAGTATCTGTTGCGCAGTGAATTCCTACGAGACCCTTGCCATCTTTTATGAAGTTGATGAGCCCGTCTTCCTGCTCTTTGTTCATTTTTAGGTGGGTCGCATATATAACCACCAGATCGTAGTTCTTAATGTTTTCTGCTTTGAACTGATCCAGATCGCGCGACAGTGTGACAGTGAAGTCTCCGGTGTCTTCCAGTATCTTATTTAATATCGGGTATAGCTCTGGTTGGTCATGAAACGGGCCGCCTACTGTAAACAGCACTTTTGATCTTTCTACAGGCTTTGCATTTTCTTTTGCAAATGCAGCAACAGAGTAATTGAGCAACACCGCTATCATAAGCAGACAGAAAAATACCTTAATACTCACCGCGACCTCCAATTACTTTATATATTATAGATACCGGCAGTCTACCACAGCCCGCAAATATACTCAAGCATTGTATATAGGGGTTTTGACTTCTGCTGAGTTTGGGTAAACGCTGAGATGTTCGGGGCGAGCACGCATAAAGAAGGGGCGATAAAGGTGAGAATTCGACTTATAACGCTAATGCTGTTGTCTGCCACAGTGCTGAGTATTTCGACAGGCGCACTTGCGGGCGGAATCCATCTCAAGACCGGGACAATCGACACTGACTCGATTTCTGCGGCGAAAGCCGCATCCGCGCAACCTGCTTTTGGGTCGGGCTATTACCTTATTCAACTTAACGAATCCGTTACCGACTCGGACAAAGCGGCTTTGGCGAATGCCGGCGTCGAACTGATCGAATATATTCCCGACGACGCTTTTCTTGCAAGAATCGAGCATTCAATGCTTGCAGACGTCAGGCGGCTTGCGTGCGTAAAGTGGATTGGCCCATTTAAGCCCGAGCACAAGCAGTCTCCCGCGCTTGGCTCACTGTCGGGTAAATCGCAATATCTTGTAACGCTTCTGCCGGGTCACGATTCTCGATATGTCGCATCTAGGGGTAAACGACTTGGCGCTAAGACGATTGCCTGCAAGTCCGATTCGCGCGGCAGCGTATGCCGGGTTATTGCCGACTCTTCAAAATTGGCCGACATAGCATCCATCAGTTCAGTTGCCTGGATCGAGCCTTACGTTCAGCCGATACTTTTAAATGACATTACTTCCGGCATCTGCGGCATTCCCGAAACAAGGCAAAACCTCTCGCTATTCGGCTCGACTCAACTTATTGGTATAGCCGATTCGGGTTTGGACACCGGCAACACATCCACCATCTCCGCGGACTTTGCCAATCGGATCAACAAGACCTACGCCTTGCGCCGCACCGACGACTGGAGCGACCAAAACGGTCATGGCACTCACGTCACTGGCTCCATTGTTGGTTCGGGTGTATTGTCGGGCAGCAGCCCTTCTTTACATGCCTACGCTGATTCATTTGCCGGCTACGCGCCTGAAGCGCGAATAGTGTTTCAATCTATAGGCGATACCGGCGAATACGTGTTTCCACCGCTGCATCTTGCCGATTTGTTCCAGCCGGTCTATACCGACGGCGTTCGCATTCACAATGACAGTTGGGGCAGTGCGGCCGGTGGCGAGTATACTGTCTATTCCAATGAAGTCGATCAGTTCGTGTGGGATCACAAGGACTTCTCAATAGTGTTTGCTGTTGGAAATGAGTCAATCGACGCGGACAAAAATGGCGTTGCCGACACCGGCAACATATGCGCTCCCGCCACTGCAAAAAATTGCATATCCGTAGGTGCAACTGAGAGTTTGCGGACTTCTGGAGGCTACCAATTTGCCTATGGAACTGCATGGCCCAGTGACTATTCCGTCTCACCGATCAAATTTGATTTGATGTCCAACAATGCCTATGGCATGGTCGCATTCAGCAGCCGTGGCCCGACTGCCGACGGGCGCGTCAAACCCGATTTGTGCGCCCCAGGCACGAATGTGATTTCCTCCCGCGCTCATACGTCCACTGCCGATACCGGCTGGGCATTATATGACGCAAATTATATCTATTGGGGCGGCACAAGCATGTCCGCGCCGCAAGTCACAGGCGCTGCGGCACTTGCTCGTGAGTATTATATGGTAGAAAAAGGCATTAACCCCAGTGCGGCGCTGATTAAGGCGACTTTAATCAATGGCGCAGTCGATATATCTCCCGGCCAGTATGGAACAGGCAGTTCTCGGGAAGTATATAGCGTTCCGGACAACTCGCAGGGGTGGGGCAGATTAAACGTTAAAGGTGCATTATGCCCCGATCCTCCGACAGTCAGCGAATTCGCCGACGAATCCGCGGCTATTTCAACAAACGATTACCGCGACTACTATTACACCGTAGTGGACAATTCCGTCCCGTTGCGCGCTACATTGGTATGGACTGACTATCCCGGCTCGGTGCTTGCTTCAAAAGAGTTAGTTAATGACCTCGACTTGAGCGTCGTTTCGCCGAATGGCACGTCGCTGCCTGTTGCGGCGAATCGCGTGGACAATGTCGAACAAGTGACTATTGCGACACCACAGCTTGGCACATATCGAGTTCGTGTTACAGCGCATGACGTGCCAATGGGGCCTCAGGACTATGCGCTTGTTGTCACCGGCGGTCTGCCGGATGCGTACATATCAGGCTCTGTCACGTCAACTTCCGGCGCGCCAGTCCAAGGCGCAACGGTCACATTTTTGTGGTCGGACAGCAGCAAGCGCGTCACCACAAACTCCAGCGGCAAATACATATCTCGTGTAGCGCCCGGCGCTTACTCAGTCCAAGTTTCAAAGTCCGGCTGGGCATTTACTCCGCGCACCCAACAAGTAAGAGTCGAAAATGAGCCAATTGACGGAATCAATTTCCAAGGCTCCGGCGCTCTCGGGGCGTTGAGCGGCAATATTTCAAAGGCAATCGGCGGGGTGTCGAGTTATATAGTAGAGTCGTCCCATCCGTATCTCAACAGCACTGACCAGATTTATACAATCACCGCCCATAATGCCGCGACACGCATCCGAGTCCACTTTGCTGAGATAGATCTCATGAATGATGGTGACGCAGTCTATGTAGAAAATGCCAGTGGCAGTGTTGCAAATACGTTTTCAGGCAGTGGTGAAGATTTTTGGAGTTCCTGGGTCACGGGATCATCTGTAAATGTGCACCTAGTAACGAACTCTTCCGGAAACACCGCCTATGGTTTCTATATCGACGGCTACGAGACCGATCTAATCGGCCAAGGTGCATTAAGCGGCGCGACAATTGCGCTGAGTCCCGGCAACTACACCACAACTTCAAGTGCTGATGGCACGTATAACCTCACCGGTGTGCCGCCGGGTATATACACAGTCACTCCCACAATGACTCATTGGAAGTTTCAGCCAATGTCGAGATCAATTGACGTGCCAGCGGGCGAAACTGCGTCCGGTGTCAACTTCCAAGCGTTTCCACCCGGTTCGATAACCGGCGAGATATTGACCGCTACTTCCAGCGTTATCAATACGAGTGTAAATTCCGCCCATCCGTATCTAAACGATAGCGAAGAAATGTGGACAATCGACGGCGGTTCATCCGCAACCCGAATTCGCGTACACTTTACCGAGATTGATGCCGAACCCGGCTTCGACTGGATTTGGGTGCTGGATGCCGACGAGAACATGGTCGAAAGTTACACCGGGCCGGAATCCGACATATGGAGTCCGTGGGTTACGGGCAGTGTCGCAAAAATCGAGCTTACCAGTGACTACGGCAACACCGCCTGGGGCTTCAATATAGATAAATATGAGATCCAATCCGTCGGCGGCGGAGTTGCGAGTGTGACAGTCAATTTGTCTCCAGATTCGCGAAGCGTAGTTACTGATTCCAACGGTGTGTTCGGCATAACAAATATAGATGTGGGCAACCATGTTATTTCGCCGTCATCGGCGCTGTGGACGTTTGATCCCGTCAGCGCATCTGTCACTGTATCTGCCGGAGTCGAGCAGCAGTTTGTGTTTTATGCAACTGCCGCTGAAATCACAAATCCGGCAGTTGCCAAGTCGCTTTCTGACGACACGAAAGTCACCCTTGCGAATTTAATAGTGACTGGTGCATTTAATGGTTGTTTCTATGCACAGGACTCAAAGCGAATTAGCGGCATAAAAGTAATATCGACCACTGCCGTAAGCGAAGGTGATATAGTTGATATCACGGGCACTCTTGCAACCCAAAATGGCGAACGCTGTATTATTAGTGCTGTAGTTGCAAAGAATTAGCTTTTCATAATTGGAACCCAGTAGGTGAGCGCGTGATTTTTCATGGCTAGATCGCCGAGGGTTAGGGCGCAGATTTTAATTGCATCCAATTACAAAAGTGGTGGAGTCATTAGACTCCACCACTTCAATAATTTTTCAATAATCCGGCAACGCCGCACTGGCCGGTTTTATTGAATGTTTCTTAGGCTCTGCGTCTGCGGAAAGCAGCCACTGCAACTCCAAGGCCACTCAAAAGAGCCATCATCGAGCTGGGCTCAGGAGTATTGACTGAGAAGTTGTCATAATCAGCGGAACCGCAATATGAGTGGATGCCAACCAGTCCGCCGGTCGCTCCCATATACTGGGTATCTGTAGCAGAAACAGTGTTGCTCGCTTTCAAAATACCGTCTTTAGTGTATGTGTCCACAACAGCCGTGTAAGCATTGCCGGTTGCATTGATGGTAACATGTATCTTGTCGCTTCCAGCAACATAGTAATTTGCACCGGTTAGCCCCATTGATACACTGTCACTCACACCATATACGGCGGGACCATTCATGAATGATAAGAACGACATTCTGCCATCGCCGCCAGCCCACGGATTCACAGTGAAATAAATATACTCCATGCAGTTGCCGCCGACAACGGGCGCACCCCTCAAAATGAAACCAGCATCATTTGCCCCCTGATTAATATCATAGATATCGCATGAAAGCGTGAAATTATCAGAGAGGGTAAAGCCGCTTACGGTCGAATAACCACGACCCTCGGCACTACCTGCGTCGGTGCAGGTGTACTTGCCATCTACTACAGTCCAGTCATCTGCAGTATTCCACCCTGTGTAGATACTCCAATTCGCTGCTGTAGCAATTGCATCTGAGAAGTCATCGGTAAAACTAGCTGCATTTGCCACTACGGCTCCGGTCATAAGACACAAGACCGACACGATACAAAAAATTTTCTTCATCGCTTTCTCCTTCCAACATTTGTGGTTTATTACCGCTTGGCTAATGAATGTCCCTTCACTGCCCATACAGTCCCTGCCTCTTTTTGTTTTTCATGCGGCGCGAGAGGCTATATGACTGGACAACTACCGGCAAAAAATGCCAGAATGGACATTGAGACTAACGGACATTGAGACTAACGGACATTGCAATACCACAAACGCATGTGTTTATATAAGTGCAGTTTATGCGCGTGTTTGCCGAATGTCAATAGGCAAAAAACAAAATCGTCAAAAATCAAGTAATATTGCTGGGTCTAAAAATATATCAGCGATGCACGCGCAAAGTATTTCAAGCTGCATAAAATCCCGTTGACCAAGCTTGTCTGAAATGCTATCCTTTTCTATCCTTCTACCGGACACATATCTATGTTCATAAAGTCAATCGAGCTCCTCGGTTTCAAGACATTCGCCGAGAAAACAGAAATCAAGTTCAGCAGCGGTACCACCGGAGTCGTCGGGCCAAACGGCTGTGGCAAGTCAAACATTGGCGACGCGTTGATGTGGGTGTTGGGCGAGTCCAATATTCGCAACTTGCGCGGCCAAAAGGCAATTGATGTCATCTTCAACGGCTCAGACAAAAAACGCGCATTGAGCATGGCCGAGGTCTCGATCACATTTGACAACACATGCGGCACTCTTCCCGTTAGCTTCAGTGAAGTGACTGTCACTC
>JAEWSK010000309.1 GCA_023398345.1 Armatimonadota bacterium
CTTGGTATGCTGATGTTCGGGATGGCCGCATCAGGCAAAACCACCCATATATGCTCGGATCATGGCCTGGATTTGCCGGGCGAGGGAGTCGAAATTGCACAAGACGAGGTAGTTTTCTGGCGAAAAGACGGCGCAGCGTTAGGCAGCGAGCGCGGGTTCTATATTAAAACCGAAGGACTCAGTCCCGAAGCACACCCATTGCTATATCGCGCGGCTATATCGCCAAATGCGATTCTCGACAACGTTATGGTCGACTATCAAGGCAACATTTTCTTCGACGACCGAACGCTCACCACCAACGGCCGCGCGATTATTCAGCGAAGCGACCTTGGCGAGATGGCAAGTCCGTCAATTGATCTTGCTCCCCTATCGGAGCTTGATGGTCTTATTGTAATATTTATGGTGCGAAAATACACGGTTGTGCCTATCGCGAGCAGGCTTACACCCGAACAAGCGGCAGTCGCGTTTCTGCTCGCCGAATCAATCGACTCCGGCGGAGCCGAATCGCGTGAAATCGGCGGCAATCCATTGCGCGTCGGCGAACCTGCAGACGAAGCAAACGCGTTTTGCGAGTTGGTGAGATCACATGAAGGTAAGATCGGCTGCTATATGCTCAACACAGGCGGAGTCGGCGAACTTGTCGAGATGAGACTTGACGGCGCTCGCAAAGTCCAAAAGAAAGTCACTCGGGTCGCAATTTCTGAAATGTCAGCAATAATTCGTGGGATAGCACGCGACACGATCCGCTGGAATGAAGACGCCGACTGGATGGTTGAAACGCCGCAATATATCGAAGGGCTAGACGCATCAAAATTCGCGCTCAACAAACACTACGATCAATCAAAGATCGATGCATTGATCGCACAAACTCGCCTCGAGCGCACCAAACAAATCGAAAATATTACTGGCCTCGACCCAAAGATAAAAGCAGCAGTAGAGTTTTAAGAATTCACCATCGATACCCCATTTGGGAACAAAAACACAAGAATAGTATCTGTAAATTTGACATGCGCCCGCCCGGACAGAAGTTTTCGACTTTGGGCTTAAAAAGTGGTAAACTATACTCGCTGGCTGAATTGTCAGCAAGTTGGCCCGCTGGGGGTGCTGTGCTGTGAGGCAGAGCTGAGAAGCTATATGAGCTAACCCTTTGAACCTGCAAATGCAGGGAAGCGGAGAGGGTGCTTTCAGGCCGCAGTCCCCGTCTCCGGTGGGACTCGCGGCTTTTTGTCGTTTTTTTATATGTGATTTCGCGCTTTAGCGATGTCTGATTTTATTTAAGTATCGAGCTTTATAAATGCTAAACGGCTTATATGTTATAACAGATGAAGAGATAAACCCCGGCAGAACGCATGTAGAAATTGCACAGGCAGCAATTGCCGGCGGCGCAAAGATTATTCAGATTCGCGTCAAAAATGCCACTGACCGTGCGTTCTACGAAGCCGCACTCGCTATACGAAAGCTCACACGCGATGCAGGCGCTCTATTTTTCGTTAACGATAGAGTGCATATAGCAGCGGCAATCGGCGCTGACGGCGTTAATGTGGGACAGAGTGACATGCCTGTATCGGCGGTGCGAGCCGTATTGGGCCCTAAAGCAATAATCGGCCTATCATGTACCAGCATCGAGCAATCAATCGAGGCTCAAAAGCTCGGCGCCGATTATATCGGCTTCGGCCCAATCTTCTCGACATCAACAAAGCTCGACGCGGGGCCGGTATCCGGCCTGACTATGCTTCGCGAAGTATGCGAGCGCGTGACTGTGCCAGTTGTGGCAATCGGCGGGATCGGCATATCAAATATAGCCGAGGTCGCATCGACAAAAGCGGCGTCGGCAGCAGTCGTATCCGCCGTCGTCTGCGCGCTCGATATGATATCAGCAACAATCGAATTAACAAGGAGGTTTGGGACGAGAAAATAGAAAGGCTTGATGCATACTTGCTATTTTTTTGCTCCCTATTCCCACAATGACGCAGTTGGAATCCGCCCGAAAGGGCCGCATTACACCCGAAATGGAAGCTGTCGCCCGCGATGAGCAAATGGATGTCGACTTGCTCGTGAGGCGTGTCGCAGAAGGCACGATCGTCATACCAAAAAACGCAAATCGTGAGCTAAAGCGTCCCGGCGGAGTCGGTCAGGGGTTAAAAATAAAGGTCAACGCCAATATAGGCACATCGACAACATTTCCTGACATAAAAGATGAGATGATTAAACTCCAAGTAGCGGTCGATGCGGGCGCAGACGCCGTAATGGACTTATCTACCGGCGGCGATCTCACCAATATACGCAAAGAAATAATCGAGAACTGTCCGGTAATGCTGGGCACTGTGCCGATCTACGAATGCGCCGTAGGTGTAGTCGAAGAGCGCGGCGCGATAACCCGCATAACAGGCGACGATCTGCTCGACGTTATTGAGCGCCAGGCAAAGCAGGGCGTGGACTTTATGACGCTGCACTCGGGCATCACGATGGAGTCTATAAAGCGATTGCGCGACCAGGGCCGCGTGACGGATGTGGTCAGTCGAGGCGGGGCGTTTTTAGTAAAATGGGTACTCGCCAACGAAAAAGAAAACCCGCTTTACGAACGATTCGATGACGTGCTCGATATCGCGAGACGTCATGATATAACCCTAAGCCTCGGAGATGGTTTTAGACCGGGATGTCTTGCCGACGCAACAGACCGCGCGCAGATTCAAGAGCTTATTATCCTCGGCGAACTCGTCAAGCGCGCGCGCGAGGCCGGAGTGCAAGCAATGGTCGAAGGCCCCGGCCATATGCCGATGAATCAAATTGGGGCAAATATGCAAAT
This sequence comes from Armatimonadota bacterium, assembly GCA_023398345.1. Lineage (GTDB taxonomy): Bacteria > Armatimonadota > UBA5829 > UBA5829 > UBA5829 > DTKD01. Next base: position 2,807 of record JAEWSK010000309.1, read on the forward strand.
CCAGAAGCGACTCTGCGAAGGCGCACCGTTCTACGTGCTCGGCCCGCTTGTCACTGATGTCGCGCCGGGTTACGATCACATCACGTCGGCAATCGGCGGCGCAATTGCCGCAATGAGCGGCGCGGACTTCATTTGCTACGTCACACCGAGCGAGCATTTAGGACTGCCTACGGTCGATGATGTCAAAGAAGGCGTGATCTCCGCTCGGATCGCCGGGCATGCCGCCGACATTGTCAGAGGAATCCCCGGCGCAATTGAATGGGACAACGAAATGGCAGTAGCGCGAAAAGCCCGCAACTGGAAAAAGCAGATCGAACTATCGATAGACCCAGTCAAAGCAAAAGAAATTCATGACCGCCGATCCGGCGGCGTCGAAGATGTGTGCTCGATGTGCGGCGAACTATGCGCAATGAAGGTTGTCGAAGAGTATTTGGGAAAGCATTGATCGAATTTAACGCAGCTATGCTGGCTAATTAAAAACGGCAACTATTGGTTGCTTCCCTCTCCCGCCGGGAGAGGGAATTTGATATATAGCAGATGAAGATTTCCGAACTCGGCGGGGAAGCCGCCCTTATAAACCTAATACGCGACAAATACGGCGCACCGGGCGATGGCGACCTTGCACTCGGCATCGGTGACGACGCAGCGCTGATACGCTTTGGTGAGCAATTTTTGGCAGTCACCGCCGATCTGCTCGTCGAGAATACCCACTTCAAAATGGACATCAATGAGCCGTATCTGCTCGGATGGAAAAGCGCGGCTGTGAATATATCAGATATTGCCGCAATGGGTGGCACGCCTACATACTCATTTGTCTCCATCGGCCTGCCGGACATCGAGGTCGGCATCGTCGAAGCGATTTACGAGGGAATGCGCGACGTTTCGGCAAAGTACGGAAG
>JAEWSK010000109.1 GCA_023398345.1 Armatimonadota bacterium
AAACACTACCCATATTAAGTTGTTCGCAGTCATATATACCGAGTTTGGATTGCGCTAAAACACACAGAGTCAGGACTCTTTGCGCAAAGACTTGAGATACTCTTCTTCGGCCCTTGCAAGATCTTCCGCACTGGGTCGGTGCAACACAGAATCGCCTTCATCACGAGCTTGCACCGGCTCAGGTGCGCGTGGAGGCCCCTTTTGGGCAGATGGAGAAGTGTCTTCGGAGCTATCGGTTGATGATTTTGCTGATTTCTTTCCACCGTTCGGCTTGCCGCCCTTTGACGGCTCAAGGTCATTGCTTGACACAAGCACTTTGTAGCTGAGTTTGAGCTGCTTTTGCTCCGCGGAAAGCCGATTGCGCATCTCGCCGGATAGCCCGTCAAACCATCTCTTGCGCTCGGCTTCCTGCATCTCCAAGTGCCGATCTCGCGCGGCTGGGCTGAGTGACTCCAAATCGACTTCCAAACAAACCGAGCCGTCACCATACACGGCGTTGACTGTGCCAGTCAATCCGCCAAAGTACGAATAGTAAAGCCCGCTCTTCTCATCGTCGACAGATACTTCCCTGGCAGCGATCTGAACTCTATCGCCGGCTTTGAATGCCATATGTAATCCTCCATTCGATATTTCGCGTCTCCATGATAACACTTTCGGGTAGTTATCGGTCAACAGTTGTGCTCAGCCGACAATAGAAAAGCTTTCACACGACAAATTGCAACAATATTGTAAAATGCGGAACACTATTATTAGAGAAGAAGCTACGGCAATAGCTCAAAGGCGGTATGCAGTGGTAAAGCAAACAAGCCGGATAAATGATGCGCGTAGAAAAGTGACTGCACTGGTCTCGATAGCGCGATGGCTGTGGATTATTAACTCACTTGTCGCGTTAATAGGCATTATAAGCGGCCGTTACGATGTGGCAGCTTTGGCAGCATTCACATGGGTGATGTCACTGCTCGTTGCGGCTTTCGGCAGTAGAGCAGCGCTTTATCTTTCTAGGACAGAAAGAGTCATACGCACGTCGTAATACACAAACAAGAACAACCGTTCCGTTGACGAACAGAGAACACGCTCGGTATACTATCTCATCATTTTGTCAAATACATGAAGTAAGGTAGTAAAACGCATTTTGTTTTGCGGGCGAGTCGACTCTTATAAACGGCGCAGCGGCGGATGGTCAGTTGTTGAAATACTGGTAATCGCCGCATGCATAGCATTACTTGCGGGAATTCTATTTCCTGTAATTATGCGCGCAAGGAGGATCGGTTATCAGACGAAGTGCGCTTCCAACATGCAGCAGCTTGCAAACGCATTTAACGCCTATGCTCAAGACTGGGACGACCGCTGGCCCGCGCCGGGCGGATTGGCTGGAGATTTGTCCTACTGGTCTCAAAGTTCACCTAAAGGCGGGCTTAACCCCTACATAAAGAATCACGGCAATCGCTCCGTTTTTTGCTGCCCGCTTATGCCGGATTGGAAAAGCAACTACCCTGCCCGAAGTTATTCGATGAACAGCTATCTCCGCGAACCGGCGGATGTCGAATATTATAGCTGCACATCCATACGCAGTGGAATACGTGTGCCCAATATATCCAGATCGAATGACACGATACTTCTCTTTGAGGGACTTCCGCTCACAATTGGGTGGGAGGATCTGGGTTACTATGTGTATATATACAGGTGCTGCAATTGGACGGGCGTTAAGGGCTATTACTCGGAATGCAAATACACAATAGACCCGGCGCACCCCTGGCACGGCAAATTCAACAACTACTTATACTGCGATGGGCACGTAGAAGCGCGGGCTCCGGGGAAGTATTACCCTCCGGGTGTTTCAACCCACAAAGAAATGTATGAGTGGTATGTGGACAAGGCGAAATTCGAGCGCAACTGGGCAAAAGGATACTATAGAGCGCCTTACGAATGATCGCCTCACCCATACTTGCGACTTTAAAAAATGAGCGAGCCTGTAAGCCGGGTTCTGTCGAGGGTGATCATCTATCTACACCACGCGTTGCCGCGCAGCTCTTGCGGCGACACCCGGGAGGTCGGCGGGCAGCTTCGACCCTCCCCTATTCGGCCTTGCTCCAGGTGGGGTTTACCAAGCCTCCGCCTCACGACGGAGCTGGTGGTCTCTTACACCACCGTTTCAGCTTTCCAAAGCAGGATACCGGGTTTCGGACATCCGTCACCCGACATCCACGCAAAGGGTTTTCTTTTCTGTGGCACTTTCCTTATCCCGTTAGGGACAGTTGCCGTTAGCAACCACCTTGCCCTGCGGAGCCCGGACTTTCCTCCCCGATTGCTCGGGGCGATCACCTAGCTCGCTCAATTACATGGTACCACTATATTGACGGAGGTTCAAGCGTAGAAGAACTCGCGCCTAATTTTGCGAAATTTTAATCAGATGCCTTTTATTTCGCCTGTTTGATTTTAACCAAACCAGGGGTTACGGTAACTGAGGTCGTGCCTTTAACTGCAATCGATTTCGGCCATTCGTCTGCGGCGCAGCGCGAACTCCATATGCGTTTGGCTTCTTGGGGCAGTGTGACGCTGCCGCTTTCTCCCTTTGGAAGAGATGATTTAATCACAAATCTATCGGCCGAGAGTTTCCACTCCGCCGAAACTTTTCCCTTTGGAGTTGTAATATATCCTTTGCACCAGCTCAACCCATCAACTGCCTTAGGCGATATTACAATTGGAAGCCCCAAATTGATGCCCAGCGTCTGATCAATAAGTCTGGCGGCCACGAATGATCCCAAACCGTGGCATAGCGACGAGTTCGCCCAAGGCGTCTCCCAAAACGTCCCGGGAGCACTGTTAATCATGGGCAAAAACATGCTTTTCATGTCGCGCAAAATCGCCGAATAATCACCAAGATTTGCTGCAATTTCGAGCCGTTCCGGGAATGTATAAAAACCGGCTCTGTTCAAACCATCAATTGGCTGAACTATAGACCTCGGCGTAGGTTCAAATGCATCGCGAAGTCTTGCCCAAATCTTGCAAGTTCTTTCTTTTGAGGAAATGCCTGACCACATTGCAAAGTATTGCGTGCTTTCACACATCTCTTTTGATGGGATTAAATTGCCCGCACCGTCTGATGAAAGCGAGTCGGGGTAATAGCCGTCACCGGGACAGTATTTCTCGATGGTGCTGCGAATTAGGTCGGCGCGATTGGAATATTTTTTCGCCTTAGCAGGATCGCCCACCAAGCGTTCCAGTTCTGCCGCCTTGTCCAACGCAACTGCATAAACTGCATTCAAGCCCACACTAACGCCGTCCGACTTTATGTCCGCCCAGTCCAAAAAGTTCCAACACTGGACGTCGGACTGCCATTTGAACGGGATCTCAAGCAGTCCAAAAGAGTTGCAGCTATCATCAAATGCGCTAAGCATTCGTCTGACCGCCGGCAATAAGCGCCGAGTATAGGACAAATCCCCTGTAAACTTATTATCCAGACCGACTTGCAATATCCAAAACAGCTCGTGCGCAGGGATAATCATAGGCCAGCTTGCAACGCTGGATGGATAAAGTGGAGGAACCATGCCATCAGGCCCTAAGAAATGCGGATCGTCTTGACTCTGCGCAAACTGGCGGCACATTCTACGATTGACTGAAGTGTCGCCGTACATTGCATATATGGCTTGCGCAGTCCAATAGCCGTCGTGGAGCCACGCACCCCTTTCGCGCGAAGGACAATCCAAAAATGCGTCAAGCGTGTTCAGCTTTGCAGTCAACTTTGAAGTCTCATATATGGCATTGAGCGAATCGTCCGAGCATGCAAAATCTCCCTTGCCGGACGGCGCATAGAAGCAATATTGCTTTACATATAGTTTGTTAAGCTCAATATCGCCGCCGCTACGATTTACAATTCGGATGAATCTGACAAGGTACGGAGAGAACGTCAGAAAGGTCTGTTTGCCGTCGCGCAGCACATATCTCATAGCCAGTATGGACGAATCATGCTCGCCTGGCCTGGGGACGTTATCATTTGTCGACAGTGCCTCGTTCCATGAGACTTCGATGACCTGTCCGGTTTTACCCGTTACTTCAAAGCCGACAAATCCAACATAACTTGCGCCAAAATCATATACTGCCTGCGCATTTTCCCTGTGAAGAATTGCGCTTCCTTTGCCGCTTTGCGTAACTGCATTTGGATTTGAAACGGCGCTGGTGTCGATATCCACTTTCTCTTTTTCCAAACGGTAGACCCAATGGGCTGAGTGGAGAACGCTCGACCCTTGTGCAAAGGGAATGTCGC
>JAEWSK010000118.1 GCA_023398345.1 Armatimonadota bacterium
GTCATGGACTCTGACTGTTGAGCTACCGCTTCGTGTTTGCCTCTCCAAGGCGCTCATCAGCAAATGAGCCTAACAAGCACTCCATTATCATGGAACACCGTATCACAGACCACCTCACCGACCCTCCCACGTGACCTATCGTCACTGCGTTTGCACCATCCGTAACTGTCCACAGGCTGGTTCTGATCTCAAACAGTGACGGAGTGACGGTAGTGACGGTGTATCCACAATTACCTGTACCGTATAAATGCCCTCATCATAGGCTCGATTGCATGGCCGCCCCTGTTCATCTCTGGAATAGTCCTATACGCACAGCCAGTAGTCTGGTATACAACCGGCACTACCGCCACTCCGTCACTATTGAACTCAAGCGTGAACTTGGATACCGTCACTGCTGCACCGGCAACCGTCACTTTGCTTGAGCTTGACCGGCACTGAAGCTCCGAGAAGCACTCATAAAACATGAGCTATTCCTGTTTGGTTAGCACGACCAGCCTTCGGCCATTAGAGGAACGAAATGAAACATTGATCCCTATATGGCGAAGATTGGGCGCGTTTTCACGTAGTTTGCCACTAAGCCCACGAGCCGTTTTCGGCCAATCACAAGGAAGTCTGCTATCTGTGCTCGCCACATCAGTCAGAGTGTCAAGCAGCTCACCCGAAGTTCCTTTCCACTCATCCTCGTCTATCATGAACGTACGTACAGCTTGGGCGATACTTGAAGCATCAAGGGCTTCCTCGTGCTGAGAACGGATATTGCGCCCGTATGCATCCAAGAACACTCCCTCGCGCCAACCAAGTACGCGTTCCACGGCAACGCCAACACGGGCAAAATCGGCCATACGCGGGAGGCTCTTCAGTTTCACATTAGGTAGTTCCGCCATGACCTGTGAGAGAATGTCCAAGATTGCTCCGAGTATCGCAGGACGGACTTCCTCAAAGTCCTGTAGCACTTCTGCTTCGAGCTTTCTGCGTGATGGGGGAATAGGTTCCAGCCCATGCAGAATCGCCCTATCCAGTAAGTCCGGTTTTTGCGCGACTTGCTGGATACCGGTCAGAGCTATTACACGACGAAAACTGAACAACACATCGTCTGTGTCGGTGTATAGACGCCGCTTGCTGAACGCCTCACCGGTGACCGCCCGACAGAGGCAGTCAGATAGCCACTGTGGAAGATGTGTCACATTGTCCAGAGTCACGAGGTAGCGATGGTCGGCTGCCTGTATCCAGTCCATCTTCCTTTCCGGTTCGGCACCAACACCAACCTTTGATGGGTCTATCAGACTTGATAGAATAACCATGTGAGTCGTCTTGGCTGTGCCTTGCTCACCATAGACGACGAGTATAGGGTGCGGTATCGTTGGAATGAAAGCAGCGATTATCCACGCTTGAATCAAAACCCAAGCATCCTCGTCCCTTACATTCAGAAATGATCGAAGCATTTGCAGGCTTCCACCCGGAACAGGCTCGACTTGTCTGCTGTTTGTCCTATACCGATAGAACAAAATCGGTGGGTCAGTGATTCTCCAACCTTGAGTTGTCACCTCGATAGCCCTTCGCATTGGGTCAGCCAAGTCAACCCAGATGCTATCACCACAAGGTGCAACTCTGACGAATAGCTCGTGCTCTTCAGCCTCTAGCAGGCACTTGAACTCAATCAGCCGAAGCTCATCTTCAATCCGCGAACCACTGGGAGCATTGCCCGAATCTCCGACCATCGTGTTTGCGAACCAAGCCTTGAACTGCTTTGACTTAATCGGCATGATTTCCCAGTGTCCCTTAACAAAGAATCGGGCGTATGCTTCCTCGAACTGGTCATGGAACAGTTCTAAATCGCTACCGACCTTATCGCTACCGGCCTTATATAGCTGGATTACATCCCGTAGTCCCTTGTCTGAACAAGAATCGTGGAAGCATTTGTAGACAACGCTACCATCCTCGTAAACGATGAATGCAGCATCTTTGTACTCGTGTTCTGGGTTGAACAGGCAGTGCTCCAAGTGATAGTAGGTAGCCCCGTCTTTCTCCTCAACCTCCTGAATCTGGATTTCGTGCTCCTTGACAAATGCTGCTATATCAATCGCATGGTCACTACGCCCCTTATGGGTAGAACGGGCTTTGGGCGGCTTACTGCCAAGGTCGGCAACTCTCGCAATGTCTTCACGAGTCGCTTCCGGGAAAGTCGCGTAGGTATGAGTATCTATGTGGCCGCTCATCTGTGTCTTCTCCTTTCACGTTCAGCGTGCCCCACAGACGAATCAACTGGGCCGCGTTCGTAACTGATGTATCAATCTTCACCTGATCGTTCTCAAAGCGATCTCTAATTGCAGCGATAAAGCTCTTGCACAGCTCCGCTGTTTCATTGTCGTTGGGCAAGTCCACGGGAATGAGAATGTGAGCGCCGTTGCCACTACTGGCTCGGAACAACTCAGGAAACCCCTGTTCATCTATCAGCCATGCCTTTATCTCTCTGGACAATCTGAGCGCGGCTCTATACTCTTCGCTTGTTGATGACACACCCACAGGCCGCACGGGGTCGCAATCGATGAAGAGATACCTACGCCGAACAATCTCTTTGTCCTTGGTCGTAGGCTTTGCCTTGCTCTTGAGCTTGTTGTCAGAACGAGCCTTCAACTCCGGGGGAACGGGATTCAGAACATGGTATATAGCCGTTTTGCCGTCATTGACATCTGCGATTCTGGCTATCGCGTCGAAATCATCGAAGTAGCCCGACACGACACCTCTACCAGGTAGATCAAATATGCGTATCTCAATAACATCACCCTTGCGGTAGAGCAATGACAGCGTTTTTCTAACTTCCGTTTCGACATTCCACTCACCCATTTCCGTTCCTCACTATTTGGGACACCCCGGCGATGCTGTCATCATGAGCGGCAGAGCGGCGTTCCTTTTCATCCCACCCGCGCAGCACGGAGAAGAAACCGGAGATGTTCGCGTTGATCTCGCGAGCATCCTCTTTTGAGACCGGCTTGCCGGTTTTGCGGCTCCAGAAATCTGCCGTTGCCTTTATGCGCTTGTCGTCATTTGAATGCATGAACCGGCAACCCGCTTCCACCACAATGCTTTATCAGTATTTTGATTACTCAGGTATCATCCTGGGTTAGTGGGTTATGCGAGGGCAATGCCTCCCGTCGAACGCATGCAAACAATGGAACAACTAATCGGTAGAAAAGCGCGAAAGGCAACTGAGGAGTGACGAAGGAAAAGGTCTACAGTATACTGGCTCGAAAACATCGCAACAGCAAAGCTTTCGAGCGTGCATGGAGGCACTTGGATGGATGCGGCAAGATCGAAGTTCCGCCCTGGCAGACTGAAGACCAAGTGTTGTCTGACATCGAAGCTGATTTGGTGGACGCAATGTGTGCTTTCGGCAAGGGGGCGTCCAGTGAAGACACGCGGGCGCACAGCAACAAATATCATCTGGTGGACGACTTGGGACTGAAAGCTCTTGCGCTTCAGAGCTACTTCGCTAGGGTTGCAAGCGGGCATTGGAGGGTAAAGCGGTTCCGCAAGAACATGTTGGGTGGACAGATTCTAACTCCCGAAGACGCCCAAAACCTTTTCGATTCACCTATCCTCCGCTTTCTTTCTGTTGCTCAACTTCGCAGTCGCAACATTCCATTGTCTCATCACTCCTCGAAGCTTCTCAGAAGCAATATAGAGGAGGAGAATGAGGAGTTTGAGCACCAGGTATCATTGAGCTACGCTGTTGACGACACTGAGAGCTTGATTGACCTAGCCAGCAGAGATTTCGTCACGGTTCCGGTTCTGACACCGCCTCAGCCGAATCAGCCTTACAGAAAGCAATCTTGTTGGCATGGTTCATTCCGTTATGAGTTGAACAGACTAATCCAAGAGCTGGTTCAGACATTCCCTTGGGACTACTACGCCGCCGCAATGTTCGTCTGCACCGGAAAACCACAGCCTCTCAGAACCATTGAAGGACGTGTCGAGGCTAAGTTTAGCAACGACGTTTTCATATACAGCCAGATTCGATTGGAGATTGAGCCTTGGGTGTCGTCTACTGTCGTGAAGAACATGTATCTGGAGCTTCAAAAGAAAGTGCTCGGCAAGCATCCTCGCAGACCCGCATTGCGGAATCTTGCAGTCTTCTCCTTTGTGAATGAGCAATTCCTCAATTCTGGCAAGCTCCCGCTATGGTCGCGGCTCCACCAACTGTGGAATGAACACTGTCGAGAAATCAGGAAGTGTTGGCTGAGTCAAGCTAACGACTCCGACCCCAAAGACACCCCCGCTGATTGGGCTTTTTGCCAAGAATCGCTTGATGTTCGGGCTGATGAAAAGAAGATGAGACGTGAATACGAGCGGGCAATGCAGGCACTATTGGACGGCTACTACGATAAGGATGTGGATAATGACTTGTGGGAGTTCAGATCAGACCGGTATATCTAACCGCAAACCAGCAACTGTACCGTCACCAGTGTTCCAGCCTGCATGCTATACTGAGGATAAGGACAGGGGCAACAACCCGGATACAACATTCGATGAGGTTCACCCAAATTGGCAACTAGGCGCGACAGCGAAAGCACACAACTAAGCAATTGCAGGGCGGTCATCTATACCCGCGTTTCATCGAAGGAGCAAGAGAAGGGCGGCTTTTCTATCCCGGCACAATCGAAGCTCCTGAACGCGTACGCCGAAGAACATGGCTTCAGCATCGTGCAGGAATACACCGATGTTGAGACGGCGAAGAAGGCCGGTCGCACGAGCTTCAATGAGATGATTAGCTATCTGAAGAAGCAGCAGTCGAGCAAGCAGCCTGGTCAGCCGTGCAGGGTGATCTTGGTAGAGAAAACAGACCGTCTATACCGCAATCTGAAGGACTGGGTGACGTTGGATGAACTCGACTTGGAGGTTCACCTCGTCAAAGACGGTGTGATTCTGTCGAAGGACTCCAGGTCAAACGAAAAGTTCATGCATGGTATCAAGGTCTTGATGGCAAAGAACTACATCGACAACCTTTCCGAAGAGACGAAGAAGGGCATGGTTGAGAAGGCCGAGCAAGGCATATTCCCATCTTATGCGCCGCTGGGCTATCTGAACGTTGAGTGCGATGGAAAACGATACATACAGCCTGACCCTCAGTTAGCCCCGATGATTCAGAAGATTTACGAATGGTATGCAACCGGGCAGTACTCCGTAAAGGACGTGGCACAGTTGGCGTATGAGGAGGGATTTGCATACCGCCGAACCAAGGGTAGGGTGCATAAGAGCATCGTTCACAAGATACTCAGCAGTCCGGTCTACTACGGTGATTTTGTGTGGGGCGGCAAGAGATACCACGGGATTCATGAACCGTTGGTGTCTAGGGAGATGTGGGACAAGGTGCAGGACATTAAGACTGACAAGGGCAACCGAAAGACTCGACATCAGAAGCATGACTGGGCTTTTCGGGGGCTGGTTTCATGCGGTCACTGTGGTTGCGCTCTTACCGCTGAAATAAAGAAAGGCCAGTACGTGTATTACCACTGTACCGGCCAAAAAGGAAAGTGTCCTGAGAAATACGTTCGTGAGGAAGTGCTTGCTGAGCAGTTCGGGGAAGCCCTGAAAGCTATCAGGCTGGAATGTGATGTTCTTGAGTGGGTCGTACAGGCTCTCAAGTCCGGCCATGAGGATGAGAAGAGATACCACAATGAGATGATGGCCACTCTGCACCGTGAGTATACGAAGCTCCAGAACCGCATTGACCAGATGTACGTAGACAAGCTTGACGGCAATATCACGCAGGAGTTCTACGACCAGAAAAGCAATGAGTGGCGCAAAGAGCAGGTAGCAACACGCCGTAAGATCGAAAAACACGAGAATGCTAACTGCTGCTACATCGAAGAGGGCATTCGCATTCTCGAACTCGCAAATCGAGCGTGGGAACTGTATGAAAACCAGGAAATGGCCGAAAAGCGGAGACTCCTGGATTACGTATTCTCGAACTCCACTTGGGCAGACGGAAAGCTCACTCCAAACTACAAGAAACCCTTCGATTTGATCTTAGAAGCGTGCAAATTAGCGGCTGAGAGGCAACGAACCGGGGGCGGTGGGTTCGATAAAACGGCCAAAAATGAAATATGGCTGCCGGACAAGGGCTCGAACCTTGGACCTACTGATCCAGAGTCAGTCGCTCTACCAACTGAGCTATCCGGCAGCGTCATAATACAATACCCTTTTGGAAGCAAAAAGTCAATGGTTTTTCCATCGGGTGAATGTCAGATATAGGGGATTTGCTTTGAGTTTTTTGATCTCAGAGAGCTCCAATACTGGGTGCTGCCCATACATTGCTGAGTAGGACTGGTGCAAAGCTCCAAGTTATCTATTGTATATAATAAACATGCGTAAACTTGCGAATATAGCACGGAGGCAGTGCGGCATGGTAAAATTATTGTAATCCCGCGCGCAGAGGCTGGTAACGTTGATTAAATTATCAACAACATTTATAGCATTCCTGCTGCTGGCCACATTGCTGGCGGGTATTCCCTCGTTTGCTTCGGCGACCGACAAGGCCCGCATTCTTGCCGATATCAGCGCCACTCCCTCTCGTTCGGCTGTGCGTGCCAAGAGCAATCCAAAGGAATCTACCGAGATTGCGCTCGATCTGATAGTGTATCGCTGGGCTTTATCGTATGCAAAGAACATGCCCAACGATATTAGTAACGCAAACGAGATAATCTCGTCTCTGACGTCCGCGCTCAAAAACCCTGTAATCAATTGGGCAAACGAAGTTTTTTCGCCGACTCGTGCTAGTCAAGCAAAAGTTGCGCTGCCTCCTAGCGATGATTCTCGCGTGGAGATTCTAATGGAACTAAACCGGCAGTTTTCGATGGCATGTGGCTGGCGCGAGTCATCACCGCTGCAGTCGGTCAACGCGCTGGTAGTTGTTTTGAAGTCATGTCAGCAACTCCAACTTGATCTAACCGGCGCATTGGTCGGTTCGGTTTTAGGCAATCAATATCACTACGAAATGGCCTGCTATCGCCAGGCCGAGCTTTGTTACAACAATGCGCTGTGGGTATATCGCAGCTATAGCTGCCGTGCATCTGCGGCTATGTTATTTGACTATTACGGTTCGCTGTGTATCGAGATGTCCCGGTCGCCGGGCGCAGCCGAGAACTATAATTTTTCTGCGCAGCAATGGGCACTTCTTGCAAAGCAATATCCAAAAGTTGCTCGTTATCGCGAGATGGCGGGCAAGGAGTTTATTTTAGCCGGACAGGCGCAGACAGAGGCCGGGGATTCCGACAAGGGGCTGATGTTGATGAACTATGGCATCGACCATCTTTGGGCGTCGGCCACGATGTCGAAATCTTACAACACTCTTGTCACCAATCTTATTGCATTAGCCGACGCCTATGCCGACCGCAACGACTATCCAAAGGCGCTCGATAGGCTCAAGTCCGCATCGAAAGCATGTCAATATGGCAACGATCCCCTGCTGACGGCGCGCGTTCACGAGAAACTTTACTCTGCATATAAGGCTATGAACCTCACTTCCGCTGCCAATCAAGAATTGGACAAACGGGACAAGGTGCTGCTCGATGCTTCACTGGCTGGCGAAGTTGCTCTTGGCAGGCTAAATCTATCTGAGCCTATGATGACAAAGGACTCTCAAGCAAAGTTATTCTTAGCTGCCGAGCGCGGTGCTGCCGCGTTCCAAGCGTCAAAAAAATACGCCAGAGCTGAATCTCTACTGCGGAGACTTATTGCAATATATAAGCAGTTTGCAATGACGGATCAGCAAATAAGCTGCATGCGCTCTCTTTCTTCCATAATGGATTTGCAGCATAACCCGCAGGAATCGCTGACCGTGCGCCTGGAGGCGGCCAATATAGCGATAAATGCAAATAAAAAAGGGATTGCCGCGCAGATTGTGCGAGACATGGTTCAAGCTTTTATCGAGATAGGCGATTTGGAAAACGCCCTCGACTTGCTGACCGACCTTGCGCCAATTATTGAGCAGTCCGGCAACGTGCGTGGTGCAGCGGACGTTCTCGACGGCAGAGGCACTTTGCTTGCAAGCCACGGTCGTTATGAGGACGCCGTGCGGGATTTCAAAGACGCATTGACAAGGTATTCCACGCTTGTAGGCGACCCTTGGGCAGCCGGTGCAGTTTCAGTCAAACTGGCCGCAGCGCTCGATGCGCTAAAGAAGCCGGATGAGGCTTGCGCTGTGCTTGAGCCTGTTCTCAGGCGAATTGAAAATCGCTATTCCGAAGAAAACGTCGATCCTGCAAGAAATCCCGATCGCAGTCGGTTGATTATGAACTTATATAGAGAACTTGCCTCGTGCTATGTTCACTGCGGCAAAAGCGATGATGCCGAAGCACTGCTGACGAATGCGCGGCGCTACTTATGGATAGGCGATCTTGTGACGCAGCTCAAGGCGTCCAGCGATTCCGGCATCGCCGAGTTCGCCAAGAAAGTAAATATACTCAACGGTACATCCACGGACTCGGTTCCGGACGTTCCCAGAACGCAGAAAGTTTTGGCGCGCAATTGGGCGGATTTTTCGGCGCAATGCCGCCTGATTCGCGAACAACATGCCGCTCGTTACAATGCTCTGCCGATCGATCCTCTTGAACTTTACAAGTCGCGCAACGAGTTGCCGCAAAAATCGCTTGTTGTAGAGTATATGACTGTCTCCACATCGACGTTTGTGTTTGTGTGCGGAAATTCAAAGGCATCGATATGGGAATTGGGCGTATCAGGCAGGGAAATCAATTCTTCGGTAGCGCTGTTGCGTGAAAGTCTGCAAAGCTGCGAACAAAGCTTGGCTGCGGGAGTGCCACTTCCTCAAATTAACGATTGGCGCGAGCCGACGGCTGAGATACGCACGCCTCTCGTCTCGCTGTATTCGGAACTCGTATCGCCCATCGCAGAAGAATTCGCGTCTTACCAAGTGATAATGTTCGCTTTGCCCGATTCGCTTGACGGCATTCCAATGCATGCGCTTATTTCTTCGGAAACCGACGGCGTGCCGCGATTTTTTATTCAAGACTATGAAGTCGGCTATTTACGGGATTTTATGCTCGGCGATTTGATCGGCCGCGACAGCCGTTCAATTGATCCGGGAAGTGACAGGTTGGCAGTGTTTGCCGACCCGGCGGGCAATCTCAGCGGTGCAAGCGAAGAAGCATCGATGCTGGGTAAGCTCGGTTTTGATGCCGCTCCAATTTATGTGGGCAAAAAGGCGACCGTGGCGAGCTTTGTGAAAGAGTGCGACAAGGCGGGCATACTACACATTGCGTTGCACTACACCATCGACCCCGACCCTTCCAAGTTCGTCGTTCAACTCGCTCCTGACGGCGATTCTAGTGGAGCTATCACCGTCCATGAGCTAACTGCAATCACAAATCCACACCTACAGCTTGTAGTGTTGTCCGCATGTGATTCGGCTGCAAGTGCCGATCCACTTCGATCCGGATCCTCATGCGCGGCTGAGGTATTTTCACTGGCGGGGGCAAAATCAGTTTTGGGCAGTCTGTGGAAAGTATCCGACGCAGCATCTTTGAGACTAATGGAAGATTTTTATAAAACTCTAATGCACAGCAAATCCCGTGCGGACTCTCTGCAACATGCGCAAATTGCAATGATTGAAGGCAAAGAATACGCACATCCATTTTATTGGGCATGCTTTGCACTTTACGGAAATCCCTGGTAAATGGTAGCATGTGGTGTCGATATGGATGCCCAACAGCTATTAACAGCATATATAAGCACTCCCGGCAGCGATGGCGACCAGTATTGGGAGCCGCTGTCCCGGATTGTTGACGATTTGGTCCACAGGGCCGCAGCCAAGCGCGAGACGGGCGATCTGGAAGATTTCGCAGAGGACTGCATCCTTGCAATTTGGACAAAAATCAGCGCGCTAAAATCAGGCGAAGTTGAAGGCTCCATAGAAAACTTCGAAGCGTTTGTGCGCCGTGCTGTGCACAATCGCTACTGCGATGCCATCCGCCGCAAGCGACCTACTTGGTATAATCTCAAACTCGAACTGCTTGAAATATTTTCCGGCAAGTCCAATATTGAGGGATTTGCGCTTTGGCAAAGTCCCGACAGCGGCGCTCGGCTTTGTGGTTATGCCGATTGGGAGGGCAAGTCGGCAAATGGCTCTGTCCGCCTGCGCGAACTCAGCGACAACGCCGGGGGCTTTCGCGCGAAATACCTCAAACACCGTGACCCCAAAGAAATGCCGGTCTACGAACTTGCCGCATCGATTTTGGACTTTTGCGGAGCGCCGGTGGAGGTGGACTCGCTTACGAGCTGCATCACCGAGCTCACTCAGACCTATGTCGCCGAGCCGCTTTCAATTGATGCACAGACCGAATCCAGTGAGGATTCCACATCGCCCGTCGATTGGCTGATATCATCGGATATCGAAGTCGAAAAGCAAGTCGTGGACGCCGAATGGTTTGGGCATGTTATCGACTGGTTCTGGAGCGAATTTATCGATCTCTCGCTCAAGCAGCGCAAAGCCCTATTGTATGGAATGGGCGGCGACCAAGTGATGGCGCTGGTATCTAGCGTAGGGATTAAAGAAGTCGCAAAGTCTTTGGAAATTGAACCCGAGCGACTGGCGTCTTTAATAAGTGAACTGCCCATGCCTGACGCAGTGACAGCGCTTGAGTTGGACATAACTACGCGGGCCGTCCCCAGTGTGCGATTTAAGGCATGGGGAAGAATCCGCAGGAGAACGAAAAAGTCTTCGCTGATGGAAGACGACGCAATCTAAAAATGCAGTGGCAATTACCGCGCATGTCATGCGTCTTGAATCAGTGAAGGTCGTGTTGGCTATGAAATGCATAGAAAAAATAGAACTCGAGCAGTTTCTTAAGGGGAAGCTGACGCCGGAGCGAATGCTCGAAATCGATGGGCATTTGGACAATTGCGAGCAGTGCAAAAAACTTCTCGCAAGACTATCTGCCCGAGTCGAATTCGGCGCGGAGCTTATTGGCGCAATTGACTGCCCCGAATATGAGGAGCTGTCGGCATATGTAGACGAATCGCTGCCTGCGGATCATGCCAAAGCTATTTGCATACATGCGAATCTGTGCGAGTTCTGCGCGCGTGACATCAATAGAATCACCGAGCTTCGCTCACATGCGACGCTGCGCGAAAAGGTGACAGTGCATTCCGGCATGACTCTACAGACCCGTCGGCGTGGATTTGCATATTGGAAACATGCTCTAATCGCCGCATCGCTTGGCGGAATCACCGCAGTAGCGCTGTTCTTGAGCAATCCAAGTGTCCCTGTAATCAATAAATCTGTGCCTGTCGTGGCTAAAGCGCCCGCAGTTACCGACACAAAACCAGTGACGGTAACAAATCCGCCTGTGGCAAAACCCGTTGCAATTGAAAAAATCAAGCCTGCGATAGTTGCAACTAATAAGAAACCAATATCTGCGCCTGTTGCAGTAATTAAGGACGGCGCATATGCCGTCGTAGCAAAGAACGGCGAGCTGAGTTTGACGACAAAAAGCGGCAAGTCCGTCCGAACCGCGCTCGAAGCACGCATAGCCGCGAGTATCGATGAGAAACTGCGAACCGGCAAAATCAAGCCCGCCAAGACAGTGCTAATGGCGATGGCATCTATTGCGGTGCGTAGCAATGACGGCGTTTACGACGCATCACCGACTGCTCCGAAGCAGGTTTTTCCAATAGGCAAAGTCTTGATGAGCGCAAAGCCAACATTAAGTTGGTCTTTGGTTGATCTGTCGGAGTCCTATAGAGTTAGAGTGTATGACAGCGCTGGTAATATTGTTGCCGAGCAGACTTCGGATTCTAGCAAACTGACACTTACCAACCCGCTTGAACGTGGGGAAGTTTACAGTTGGAGGGTAGGGGTTAGATTCGGCGAGACCGACGGTTGGGTCGAATCCGCCGCAGCCAAGTTTGCAGTGTTGTCCCAAGAGAAATATAACGATATACAGCGCGTAAAAACGATGCTGCCTGGCTCGCATTTAGCGCTGGGTGCTGCGTATGAGTCCGCGGGGCTATACGACGAAGCAGCAGAAGAATATAGAATGCTTCGCCGCGAAAACCCAAATTCCAAACTGGCGAAGAAGCTGCTTCACGGCGCGGCGCGAAGATAAATCTGCTCGCGACAGCCTAAAGCCTACTCCCGATACCCATTAGTGATAGGCAGCCGTCTATCTCTGCCGAAAGCTTTAGGAGTTATTTTTACACATGGCGCGGCCTGTCGGCGCTTGTATTCGTTTCGGTCAATCATTTTCGCCACGCGCGCAACAATTGCCTCGTCGAATCCCATCTCCACAATCTCTTTAATGCCGCGATCTTCTTCGACATACGCCTCAATAATCGGATCGAGTATTTCGTAAGGCGGCAGAGTGTCGGAGTCCTTTTGATTGGGCCTGAGTTCAGCCGAAGGTGGGCGATCTATAATAGATACAGGTATAACCGGCGATATTGTGTTGCGATAGCGACTCAGCTCATAAACAAGAGTTTTGGGGCAGTCTTTGATGACGGCGAACCCGCCTGCCATGTCTCCGTAAAGCGTCGAATAACCGCACGCAAGCTCGCTCTTATTGCCCGTTGTGAGCACGAGCGACCCAAATTTGTTCGAGACGGCCATCAAAATATTGCCTCTGATTCTGGCTTGAATATTCTCCTCCGCCGTTCCCGACTGCGTCCCGGCAAACAGATCCGCCAAGGTGTGTTTATACGCCTCGAATATCTCGTTTATTGCGACCCGGTCGCATTTGATCCCCAAATTTGCAGCCATCAATTCCGCGTCGGATTGCGTCTCGTCCGAGGAAAATTCCGACGGCATCACTATTACACGCACTCGGTCACTTCCAAGTGCGTCGCATGCTACGCATGCGGTTAGTGCCGAGTCGATCCCACCGCTCATTCCGAGCACGACTTCCTTAAAGCTATTTTTGTTTACATAGTCCCGCGTGCCCAGCACCAGCGCCTTATAGATTTCCTCAACTTCTCCGAGAGGTTTTGCCGATGCGGAGGATTTGCCGACGCGCTTTGGCTTTTCAATGGGCCGCAGTTCAACTAACGGCGTTTCAGCCTTGTTCGATGTCGCCAGTTTTGCCTTGCGCCGTCTGGGGTCGACAAGCCGCGTATGTTCGACTGGTGCAAGATCAATATCTACGATTGCCAGCTGTTCTTCAAATGCCTTGCATCTAAACAGCATGTCGCCCGACGGCCCCGCAACCAGCGAGTTGCCGTCGAAGACCAGTTCGTCTTGCCCTCCGACTGCATTGAGATATACCATAGCGCAGGAGTTATCCGCTGCGCGCGTGCCGAGCATTCGTTCCCGAAATCGCCATTTTCCTGCGTTGAACGGCGAGGAGTTAATATCAAAGACGATATGCGCTCCGCCGATTAGTGACTGTATCCGATGCGGCCCTTCTGCATACCACACATCCTCGCACACTTCTACTCCAAACACGATATGTCCGAGCTTATAGACATTTGTGGAGGTGCCTGCTTGAAAATATCTATCCTCATCAAATACGCCGTAGTTTGGCAGGAAGTATTTGTGCTGAATTCCCACAATTTCGCCATCATGGATAATCGCGGCGGCGTTATATATGTCCGCGTTTATGTCCACGAACCCGACGATAGCAGTAATGCCCCTCGTCTCCATCGTGATTTTATGAATTGCTGCTATATTTGCTTCGACGAATGTTCGCTTGAGAAGCAAGTCTTCCGGCGGATACCCCGTCACCGCTAGTTCCGGGAAAACTACCACATCCGCGCCCGCTGATCGAGCTGTGGCGATATTTTCTATGATTTTTGCCGTGTTGCCATCGAGATCACCGACTGTGGTGTTGATTTGGGCGAGTGCCACTCGCATGCTGTGTGATTGGTTATTTGCCATCAGGCCGGTGCTCCTTAATTCTAATCGCCAACTATATGATTTAACTTAATATATCGCGCCAATGCCGGCTAGATCGCCGACAGTTGTTTTGCAATTTGCGCTAAAGTCTCGGTTCCAGAATGACGACCGACTGCTCTTTTGCTATATTTTCTCGATTGATGTCGAGCGTAGTCGTGCTCATTCGTGTTACGCGCGGATGGCCTTTTACGAATTCTTCGACGCCCGCAATGGGGAAGTCGCACTTTTGTGTGTGATAATGCATCGGTATAATGATCTGCGCGTCAATTTGCGCGGCAACTTCCCACGCCTGCGCTGCATTTATAGTATAGGTTCCGCCGACTGGAATCATCGCGATATCCACATTTCCAATCTGAGCGGCCTGATCCGCCGTCAGCACATGCCCGAGATCGCCGAGATGAGCAATTCTTAGATTGTCCACGCTTATGATAAAGACCGTATTGCCGCCGCGCTTTGCACCTCGCGCGTCGTCATGCCAAGTCCCAACACCTTCAAATTCAACTTCTTTGGCGATGAACTTGCCATTGCCTTTTATTATGATCGGGCTGCCTTTGACCTCATGGGCGGCGTTGTGGTCATGATGATCGTGGCTTATCGTCACAATATCCGCCGACTCTTGGAACGCCCGATAGCCAAATGCTTTTTGCGTGTATGCTTTTGGATCGAACGGATCAATAACGATCCGTGTTCCAGCGTCAGTCGTCAGCAAGAACGAAGCGTGTCCCAAGTATTCAATCGTCATAAGTCGTCTCCCTTATGCTTGACACTCGCATTATAGATTTTGCTTTCCGCACTGTCAATCGCGGTCAACGCTCGATAGTCTTTTTATCGCCTCATTGTATGTAAAAAAAACGGCGACCCACAACGGGCCGCCGCTTTAAGTTATTTGCTATATCGAACTTATACGCTTGCGGACGAG
>JAEWSK010000152.1 GCA_023398345.1 Armatimonadota bacterium
CGTCATATATAGCAAGCTCCGGCGCTTCGCATACATAGACTTTATCGACGGGATAGTCGGATAATTCGCTGACTGCGGCAGTGAGATCGTCACCGAGGATCACAACCGCTAGCTTTGTGTTGCGCGCGTTTGCAAGATCGCGACCGACATTTATAAGTTCAAAGACGACCGGTGCGACTTTGCCTTCGCGCTGCTCGCCGAAGACCCATACTTCGCTATATTTATCGAGATCCTCGACGGGCTGCTTGTCTATATCGATAGATATGGCCTTAAAGCGACATGCGCTCACGCACGCTCCGCACATTGTGCAATTATCAAGCACGATAGTGGCGAGCTTGTCCTTAACTTCAATTGCATTGGACGCACAGCTCTTTGTGCAGAGCGTGCAGCCATTACACTTAGATGCGTCAACTCTTATGGACATCTCACACAACCTCCATGCACTTAAGCGTATCGTATATCTTGTCGACAAGCTCCAGCGGTTCGCATTGGTATTTCTCGCCGCCTTCTCTGCAAGGCGGTGTCATAATTTTAATAACTTGAGTGGGCGAACCCAGCAAGCCGCATTTGTCTTCGGAAATGCCCAAATCGGCGATGCCCCATTTTGTGATCGCTGCTTTCTTGGCAGCCATCTTGCCTCGCAGGGACGGCGTGCGCGGCTCGTTGATCTCTTTTACGACAGTGAGTAGGGCAGGCAGCTTTAGTTCAACTGTTTCATAGCCTTCTTCGATAAGCCGCTTGGCCACAATTTTCTTTGCGTCCAAAGAAATAATTTCTGCAACATATGCGGCCTGTGCAATGTCGATGTGAACCGCAATGCCTGGGCCAACTTGTCCCGTATCGCCGTCGATAGCCTGCATTCCGCAAAATACCAGGTCAGGCTCTATCTTTTTTGCAGCCATGGCGAGTATATATGAAGTACACCATGTGTCCGAGCCGGCAAACGCGCGGTCGGATAGAAGTGTCGCTTCGTCGGCTCCGAGCGATATCGCCTCGCGAAGTGCGTCCTCGGCCTGCGGTGGCCCCATACACACTACCGTGACAGTCGATGGATCGCCGGATTCCGTCATTTTTTCTTTGGTGCGCACAGCCTCTTCGAGTGCGTAAAGATCAAACGGGTTAATCTGTGTCTCGACGCCCTCGCGGACGAGAGTGTTAGTTTCCGGATTGATCTTTACTTCCGTAGTGCCGGGCACTTGCTTGATAAAGCAGCATATTTTCAACGTGACTCACCCTTCACACGAATTATGTTGTGAATAATATCCATCTAGGCATAAAAACCCAGGAGGAACCGTAGGGACAGTAATTCGGAACTTATAAGGCAATGCTCCGTCACTGGAACTTCTTTGCCGAAGCATTTGACAGACCTTATTGTAGCGTGTTCGAGACCGCTTTGCAAATCGCGCTTGCGCGAAAGCGTGGTTGGTCAGTTGACGCTAAAATGTGTGAGAGTATAATGGAATCGAAAGGGCCAGTGAGATGCTTGATGACTATAAGTACAGCATAGGACGGCTCGTCGTTTATAAACACCTCGAACCAAGGCTTCCGCGACAGAGCTATGGACACCACGGCTCCGACAGAACCGTCGGCGAAGTGATGAGCGTAGACACAGCGCATACGCCTGAGATGCACTGGGTCTACACCATACGAAATACGCGCAACGGAGAGGTATGCCACATACGCGAGTCCGACATATTGTTTGCCACAGAAATGGGCGGCAAGCCATCGCGCAAGTTCGTCGAGCAAAAAGCCGAGGATGGGGCGCTTGCGGAAATGATCGCGAGGGCGCTTTCAAATCCTGACCGAGGTGGTCTGCTGCGCTCGACTTTGCGTGATTTGATTCGTCGGGAAGAGACAAAATCGAAATCGCATGCGCACGGCCCCGACCTGCCGATTGGAGTCAACGATTATATTCGAGTCCGCGGCGATTTGCGACACGAGACGGAAGCGATGCACAATCACTATGCCAATGTGCTTTTAGCAGACGACTCGGACATTGCGGGTATCGAAAACCCATCTGCTCGGCCCGGCCAACCGACAATGTTTCGCACGCACCGCAAATATGATGTCATCAGCACGGAAGGCGTTCGTTCAACCATATATGACGCCGAAGTAAAGCTATTTTACACAGCAAACTCGCGCAATACTATATTGAACTGGCGCGCCGCAACTCTGCTTGCTGAGACTTTCGGAGATTGGCCGCCATATAATGTCTATTACGATTATTTGTCGGAACACGTGTTTGCGCGCGATGAGATTTGCCGCGAGTCGCGCGCGGAACTAATTAAGATTTTATCCTCGCTTCTATATGTAAAGGGCAGGATGGGCTGGCGGGACTATCAGCGTCGAAACGCGTTCTTTGCCGGGACGCCCAAGAACCACCTAATAGACAGCATTTTGCTTGTGTCGCGCTTCGATTCCAGATTAAATCGAGCGATGACAAACGACGAGATTGCAACGCGCCGCAAAGAAGCGTTTAAGTTGAGAAGACTGCTCAAGAGCTGAGTTTTCTATTAATCTCGACTCAACGCATCGCCATAAATGCCCGGCACGCTGTCGGGTATCAAGGTAGCACCGCAGCACTTTGTATAGAAATCGGCCGGCCCGACACCGCCGATTATGCAATACGCATACCCCATCTCAAACAGCGCCCGAAGACATGCCAGCAGCAACACCTTGCCTATGTCACGTCCACGATAATCTTTCAACACCCCTGTGGGGCCGAAGTAGTTTTTGCATGTGGCCTCGTAGCAGCCGAACCCAATGATCTTTTTTTCGTGCGTCGCTACAAAGCAGGATGCAGGCTCATGGATAAATGCAGCCATTGCCTCATCTGCCCAGCTCTCGTTGAAATTTTGCGACACGAACTTGTATAGGATCGAACGCTCATAGGATCTAATCCTGCGTATATTTATCCCTTCGGCTTTGAGCCTGGCAACATCGGCACTGTCATCGGGAATATCCAGAAGT
>JAEWSK010000180.1 GCA_023398345.1 Armatimonadota bacterium
GTGAATCGATTTCTGCAGGAGTTATTGTAGCTACGCCGACTTTGCGAACAACTGCTGCCCCGGCACAGTTGGCTATCGTGCCGGCCTGAACAAGATTTAACCCGGACGCAAGGGCCATCGTAAGTGCACTGACGACCGTATCTCCAGCGCCGGCAACATCATAAACTTCGGTCTCAATTGCAGGAATGTGGCTGATGAGGCCATCGCTTGCGCATACACAAAGCCCTTGAGCGCCACGTGTGATAATTAAACCGCGGCAACCTATCGCAGCCAAAAGTTCGCGGCCCGCGCGCTCGACATCAACCGTATCATCAATGTCTATGCCGGATGCTACACTCGCCTCCAACTGATTTAGAGTTATGACACCAATACCGTCGGCACAAGGCATATTGCGCGGTTTCAAATTCGATACGCACACACAGTTTTGCGCAGCTGTGACTGCTGCGGAAACTGTCTCTTGTGAAATTACGCCCTTTGCGTAGTCGGAAATTAAAATCGCGTCCATGCTCGATGCTTGACGCTTAATGTGATCGATCATATGATCAACGGCAGACTGTGAAACATTGCGCTTTGACTCACGATCTATTCTTACAACTTGATGTCTGTGCGAAGCCCAAATGCGAGTTTTGCGCGTAGTTGGGCGCATATCGTCTGTAATTATGCCGCTGACGTCAACGCCCTCGCCGGAAAGCACGCGTTTGAGAATGTCACCACCCTCATCATCGCCTACAACACCGACCACACTGGCCTCACCACCAAGTGCGCGGATATTATTGGCAACATTTGCCGCCCCACCCGGCAACAGATCGGGATCTGAATCGACCTGCACCACCATAACCGGAGCCTCGGGCGAAATGCGTTCGACCGCCCCCCACACATGTTCATCTAGCATGAGGTCGCCGATAACCATTACGCGCTTGCCGGCAAATTTCGCAAGCGCCGAACTATATATGCTGTCGCCCATTTGGAACTCCGTAGACTATCATTACATCATTGCGCTGCACAAATCGCTCAAGCGCAATCCCAAGCCTCGCACTGACGCTTCCAGGCAGCGGTCTTCCACCAAAAACCGGCGGACAAATTACATCAAAGCCGGTTTTCGCCAGCAGTCGTGCTATGCTCGACTTTTGAAAATAGAAGATATGCTCGCTGGGCTTTAAGTGACGCCAATGCTCACGCTTAATCTTAAATAGAGCGTGCCCCAAATTCGGCGTGCCAATAACAACCAAGCCATTGTCAGAAAGCACACGTCGAACTTCGAGCATATGCGCGGTTGGATCCGGGACATGCTCAAGCACATCCCACATTGTAACACAATCAAAAGCTCCGCTGGAATAACCCGCGCCCTCGAGCACACCCGTGCGCACGTCTAGCCCAAGCTCTCTAGCCTCCTGCGAAGCATACGGCGATATTTCGATTCCTGACGCTTCCCACCCACGCGCATTGGCGGCCTCGACAAAATACCCCAGAGAGCAGCCAATATCGAGGAGCTTACCAGGTTCGCACAAAAGCTCAATGCGTCTCAAACGCCCATCGGCGCGCCTGAGTCGAAAGTCATGCCGCTTACGGTATAAATCGAAATATGACGAGTCGTATTGCTCATCAAGCGAAACCGGCTGTGGGTGCGTAAATGCCAGTGAGCACTTGTCGCACTGATAGATGTTATAGCCGTCCTTTTTGATAAGAATAGACGAGACAGTGCTATCACAAATGTTACATGTAGGCGAGTTCAGAATATCCTCCTCGTAAAATCCCATCGCTAAGTAAGGCGAACTACTGAAAAAATGTGTCTTGCAGATTCGAGTTGACTTTAATACCGGTAATTTCAGTCGTGCCTGCTTTCGTGCCGTCGGAGGCATATAGCTCGACCTTTGTCGGCATCCATATGGCGTCACCGGCATTAACGGGATTGGAATACACCACGCGAACCTTTAGATTCCCTGCTCCATCGTGCTTTTCAAAACATTTGAGCCAGAGATTAGTGGCATCCAGCCATATAAAATTATACATGTCGCCTTTGGGCCAGGTGAGTTTTAGTTTTATCTCGCCTTTAGCCTGGGCTTCGGCATCGTCTAAAACCTCAACTTTGCGATTTTCCCATAACTGCGGCGTCACAAGCCCCACGTCGAGCGGCGTCTGGAGCTTTGCCGGATCTTTGGAATAATCGTCAGTCTTGTTTATCCTGACCTTTGGTGCGCGAAAAATTTTCTTGCCGCCCGCTATAATATACTCGAATTTGACCATGCCCAGCTTCGAGTCGATGCGGATTCTATCGGGCGCCTTAATCGAAAGCGTCGCCGACTGAAAATCATATAGCCGAGCGTAGTTTTCGTCAACTTTTGTAAGCGCGGATTTGTTCTTCTCTTTTACGGTCACTGTGCTGGTAATATCTTTAAAGTTACATGTAGCTGATTCGATTTTTAATTTTAAAGCCTGCTCAGTAATCGGCGCAGCACAGACAACAACGGACGCGCATACGGTCACGGCGATCACAAGTGAAATCAATCTACCCATCATGATTGTCCCGCTCCTTGCAAATTGACATTTCCCACAGCATCGCATATCGCAAGAACACCCCTAGCTGGACCGCCATGCTAATGACAAACCCAGGAATGCCGTCTCGAAAGCCCTGCTGGACAATGTACTTTTTCAAAAAAGTAAGCCCTGGCGCAAACAATAATTTGCGTATTTTAAAACGCTCGCCGTCTCGAATTTTTTGTTTAGCGGCCGCTCGCGAATAAGCGAGCATTTTACGGCACTGCTCGTCGAGATTGCGATAGGTATAGTGCAGCAAATCACTTTTTAACAGGCCAATTCGCCCGTCAATTTCCGGCGTCTCGTGAACGAGCCTATCAGGGTAATGCGATTTTGACTTGCGCATTAGCTTAATCACATAATCCGGATACCAACCGCAATGTCGAATCGGTCGACCTAAAAAGTAGCTCAATCTAGGCATCTTATAGGCGGTGAACTTATCACTCTCGACGGCCTTGCGTATCTCGCAAGAGAGCTGCTCGCTTATGACCTCATCGGCGTCGACAACCAACACCCAATCGTTAGATGCAAGCTCTATGGCAGCGTTTTTTTGTTCCGCAAAGTTCGAGAATTTGCGTTGGTGGACTCTATCTGTAAAACGCTGTGCGAACTCGACCGTGCGATCCGTGCTAAACGAGTCCAGCACTACTATTTCGTCTGCAAATGAAAGACTCGCAAGGCATCGCTCTATGTTGGACTCTTCGTTATATGTTATTACTACGGCAGATATGCTCACTGCTTCACCAATTCGTAGTACAGCTTTTCGTTGAGTCTCGCCATGTTTTCAAGACTGAATTTATCACGCACTCTCGCCCGTCCGGATAAACCGTATGCCTTAGCCATTGATGGATCGGATATAAGCTTGGCTATTGCATCAGCGATAGCGCCAGCATCGGACGGTGGGACGGAAAACCCCGTAGCGCCATCTAAAACAGATTCTCTCAATCCGCCAACCGCGCTTGCAACTACGGGTTTGCCTGCAGCCATTGCTTCCAATGCAGCTACGCCAAGCCCCTCGCTTAGAGATGGCATCACAAACACATCTATCGAAGCAAGCAGTGCCGGCAAATCGTCATAAAAACCAACAAATGACGCTCCCACTCCCAATTTGCGCGAAAGGCACTCCAACTCGTCGCGCTGCTCGCCGTCACCACCTATTATAAGATGCACAGGAGTATTTGTCTTGGCAAGAATCGCTGCGGCCTCTATTAAATATCGAATGCCTTTGCGTTCGGCAAGCGTAGCAGCAGCGCAAACGAGGGGAATCGAGGCGTCGATACCCAATTGCGATATCAAAGTCTCATCGGACTGCGCGTTTTCAAAACGGTCAACATCAGTGCCACTGGGAATCAGGCGTATTTTTGCCGGATCTACACCGCAATCGATCATAACATCACGCACTGCCGACGATATGGCGACAAGTGCGGTCGTCCATTTGCCATATGCGCTCGTATTAGGCCAAAGCATTTTTATCGGATCGTCCATGCGGCGCGTTGCAATCACTGATTTTGCACCGGAAAGTTTCGCTGCAGCCGATCCTAGCACATGCGCACGGGACGCATGCAGATGGATTACATCGGGCCTTTCACGCTCGAAAACTGATTTGAGCGCCAACACCGAAGAAAGCGAGAGTGTTGACTTCATATCTACCGAAATCGACTCGACGCCGTTTGAGCGCGCCCATTGCTCCAATTTCGAAGACGGCCTGCACACTATCTTTACTTCATGGCCCCAGTCGCGCAGATATGTCATTAAGCCGACAACCTGTCTCTGTCCACCGCCCCAAAGCTTCTCTGAATCGACATGAAGAGTCTTAAGCGGCATCATGTCCCCCGGTGTTTGAGTCGAGCAGGCGATCTACAACAGACACAACCGAATCTGGCCTAAGATCGAGCATACACATTC
>JAEWSK010000213.1 GCA_023398345.1 Armatimonadota bacterium
GCAGTCGGATGCTCTTCAAGGAACTCGCCGAATTTTTCTCCCACGATAGAGTTTACAATGCCGTCGACCTCGCCGTTACCAAGTTTGGTCTTTGTCTGACCTTCAAACTGCGGATCATGGATCTTAACGGATATGACAGCCGCCAACCCTTCGCGAACATCATCGCCCGAGAGGTTGGGGTCTTTTTCTTTAAGTGCACCTGACTTGCGCGCATAGCTGTTAAGCACACGAGTAATTCCGGTTTTAAACCCCGAAAGGTGTGTGCCGCCCTCTTGGGTGTGGATATTGTTGGCGTAGGTGAGGATATTTTCCTGAAACCCGTCGTTATACTGCATCGCCACTTCTATGACAGTATCTTCGCGACCGCCGCCGAAAAAGACGACCGGGTGCAGCGGGTCTTTGTTGCGATTGAGGTGTTCCACAAACTCCGCGATGCCGTTTTCGTAACAGAATACTCGCTGGCGCTCTTCTTCGTCCTCGGTCTGCTCATTTGTAAACGATATGACTAGACCTTTGTTGAGGTAGGCCAACTCGCGTATTCGGCTGACGAATACGTCCGGGCGATATACTATTTCATCGAATATCTCTTTGTCGGCTAGATAAGTTGTGCATGTGCCGGTTCCATCGGCATCTCCGATGACTGAAAGCGGTGCGCAGGGCACGCCTCTCTCGTAGCGCTGAAAATGAGTTTTCCCACCGCGCTTAACACGGACTTCGCACCATTCCGAAAGCGCGTTGACTGCCGATACACCGACTCCGTGCAGTCCACCGGATACTTTGTAGTGCTCGCCGCTGAATTTGCCGCCTGCATGCAGCATCGTCATCGCGACCTCGACACCAGAAACCCCGGCCTCGCTGTGTATATCCGTCGGGATGCCGCTGCCGTTGTCGATGACAGTGACCGTGTTGTCCGTTTTAAGTATGATGTCGATTTTAGTGCAGAACCCGGCGAGATGCTCGTCAATAGAGTTATCCACGACCTCTGTAAACAGGTGATGCAATCCTCTTGATGTGGTATCACCAATGTACATTGCAGGACGCAGCCGAACAGCCTCCAGACCCTTGAGAATTTGAAGGTTATCAGCGTCGTACTGTTTGACGGATTCGTTTTCTGACTCGGGATTGTTGTGAGTTATTTTCTCGTCCTTGTCTGTCATCCACAAGCTCCTGGTTTCGCGGCAAAAGGGAATGCTGGACTTTGTGTACACAACTCAAGCCGCGTTATTCGGCAGCTGGAGATGATGAAGTTTATACATCATAAACTAGTAAAATTATAGCATTTTCGAGCGTGTATATCAAGGCGTGCAGATTGGGGACGAACTGTGGAGGCCGGGCCGATTTGGCCCGGCCGGACTCTCTACTTTTGGCTTTTAGCTGACTTTCACTTCCACTGTTTGGTCAGATGCGTTGCCCGCGGCATCGATTGCCTGGACTTCTACTTTGTGCGAACCAGTCGACAGGCTCGAAGTGGTGATCGTAAATTCCTCGCTTGGTGAATCGAACATGCCGCTATCAGAAGATGCAGCAGCCCATTCGCCGCCATCCACGCGGTACTGCACACCTGCAATTTCGACTAACTTGCTGGATGCCACTCCCGTAATGGTAGCCGAAGCCGCACCTTTCATCACAATGCTCTTGCGACCCAATTTAATATCAGGCGCCTTATTGCACACGACAAACGGCTCGGATATTATATCGTCGGAAAGCGAGTCATTTGCGTTACTGGCCTTATCGCTCGCCGCGACTTTTATTACATACGTGCCGTCATCAGCTTTCGACGTATCCCACGTATATGAAGTGCTCGTTGAAGAACTGCCCGCCGGCTTTGTCGACTCATTCGACTTATCGCCATTCACTCCATCCTTGCCGGAGACAATTTTGGCTTTCATGTCTTCGGGTATATCTTTGGACTTTGCCAGTTCGGAGTCGATCTTTTTAGTTATCTCGCTCGCAGGCTTCTTTTCGGCACCAGCGGCTCCACCGGTAATTCCACCGACCAGCGCAGTCCAGTTCTTTCCGCCGTCATTAGAACAAAAGACGTCATATGAGAGCTTATCTTTGTCTGGATCAACGCCGGTCCATTTGATTGTCTGTTTGCCCGACCATACTTCGCCTCCGGCAGGCTTGGTGATCTTGACTGTCGGAGCCTGGTTCGGATTGAGATAGCTGAGCGTTACGGCTGCCACTTTGGGTGATACCTGCGCCTTGCCGGCCGATAGAGTTACTTGATATTGGACATACCTGCCCGGCTCGCTGGTTATTGACTCACCGGAACTCTTAGTATATGGCTCGGACCAGTTTGTCCATGTGGCATCGGGAGTTTCGACATTGCCCGTTCTTGTGCGCAATTCCACTGACGCCCCCTCGGCAACATCCGCAACCCACTTTATCCGTCCCCACTTTGATGTCATCTTCGCGTCATGCACCGGCGACTCATACGTTCCGCTGGCGTCACAGCACTTGCTGACGTAGACTGATCCGATATTGCCTGTTCCGGCGTATAGTCTGTCTGATTCTTCGTTTAGCGCAAGCGACAAAAACTGCGCCTTGTCCTTGGAAGAATCGATTTGCGTCACCGTCTCATCCGGCGCGATCTTTACAAGAGTATTGTCGGAAACCGCATATATATTGTTGTGCGAATCCGACACCATAGAAAGCACGCGGTTGGCCTTTGGGTAGATTGTCTTGGAGCGGCCGTCGGGGAATATTTTATATATAGCGCCCTTTGGCGAAGTGCCCGCGTAGGCATTGCCGTCACCATCGGCCGCTACGGATGTAATCGAATCCTCCGCGGCGTCGAATATCGGCTTTGCGCTGCCGCTTTGCGCAGCTCTGTAGACCACGCCATTTATGCCGGTTCCTATTAAAAGTGAGCCATGCGCATCCCAACTCAAACTCAATATCTGCTGCTCATTGATATCGGCATATATTGTCGGAATGCCGCCATTGGCGGGTATTCGATACACTTTGCCTGCATCGCCGACGCCTGCGTAGACGTTGCTTTCGGAATCGAGGGCGAGGGCAAGCACGTAGCGCTCGGGAGCGGCATAAAGTAAAGTGCCCTTGCCGTCAGGGCTGATTTTAAATATCTTGCCGTGCGGCGATGTGCCCGCATAGACGTTTCCGGCGGAATCGCGAACGATCGAATGGACTTCCAACTCGCCGGTCTCATAAAAAACGCTCGACTCGCCCGAATCGCTGATCTTATATATCTTGCCCGAGTTGCCCGTGCCAGCATAGACGCCGCCCTTTGTCGAGGCAACGCACCACACGTATTGCTCCGGCGTCTCTTTTAGCTTGCTCAGAGTAGGCGCGAGTTCGAGCTTGTTTTCAGTTGAAGCAGACACACCCGCAAACGTGCCCTTGGCAAAATCTGCCTGGTTCTTTTGAGTCCATGTTTGAGCCTGTCGCACTACTGTTTTTACATTCGACTTTGATGCCGAAGACGGCGCGGGGGCCTTTTCGTCACTCCCAACCGTGTCGGATGTCGAAGTCGAGTCTATAGGCTCGCCGAACGAGTCCTTTTCGACGGTCATTGAATCCTCGCTGACCGATTCGTCGTCATCGGACGAAGGCGTGTCTATGTCGGGAGAATCCGTAGATTTTGGCGAAACTGAGTAGTCGCCGTAGTCCATCAAATCCATGCCGGACGAATCCGATGAAGAAGACGAGGTCAGCGAATCGACGCTGATGTCCAAACTATCGGAAACCGAGCTGGATTTTGGCGCGGATTTGGTCTCGCCGAGCCTCTTTTTCTTGACGTCGATCATTAGGCGCGCCGTGCCGTTTATAATCGAGTCGTTGGGATATATCGCCTTCACTTCCTCGCGCTCCGTCTTTAGCCCGGAGTTGCGCGAAGATTTCATAATGTCGGAAATTGCACTCGGCATACCCGCAAGCTTCTCGCCTGCAATATTTATGGCAGTGCCGCGCATTTGAAGCTGCAAAACAATCTCATTATTGCGCTCGCGCTCTAAATATTTTGCAACGAGCTGCTTAACGTTGTCTGCGTTCGCCATTCCGGGATCGCCGGGCATCATCATTATGCTCGCAGCCATATCGTCTTCTGACGACGGGTCGGGCGTTCCGGCAGCCGAAGCCGCAGTCGCCATGCGAAGCCCGGTCGGTGTCGCCCCGCCACGCACAACCAACGCAATTTTGCCGTCGGCGGCTGTCGCGGGAATCTTTATCTTAAAAGTCTTGGTGACGCGATCCTGCTTATAGGGCCGCAGAACAACACCCACGTCAACCGTCTCTCCCGGCTCGAACTCGCTCTTTTTTACAAATATTCTATCGATTGTGGCGGTATTGCGCTTGCCAATAATCTTGACGTTTACGTTAACCGACTTCACATCGAGCGGACTGAACTTATTGGAACTCAAAATCTGAAGCAGGCTGGCCACATCCATTGTCGCCTGCGTGCCGATCGATATAGGATCAAAAAACACGTTGGAGCGTTTTATTTTGCCGATTTGGTCGGCGCTGATCTCGTAGCCGACCTCCGCCGTGGCATCGCCCGGCGTCGGGTGCATCTCGTACATTGCCTCGTCAGTCACCATCGCAATCAACTGCGGGGCCAACATCGGGTGATTGATAACTTTAACGTTATACACACGATCGCGCTTGAACGCCTGATCGTTTACGTTGATCGTCACGGGAATCATCTTTGGAACCGCGCCCATCGCACCAGCGATACACCACGGCCTGTCTTGAAAAATTCGCCCCACGGTCGCAATCGACGCACCCAGTTTGGTCGAAACCTGATAGCTGGAAATAACGTCGGCGATATATGCCGTAGTCATCGGCGCATCTACTGCTCCGATTCCGAGCATCGGGTGGCCGAACGCAACAATCTTGTCGCCGCTTCGGTAAGTGACGGTTCCGATGCCGGTCAAATCGATATCGCCCGACGCAAGAGACATGCCGACTGCTGCTCCGGGCTGCAATTGAGCGCTAGCTTTTGCCTTGGGGTCAGACGCGCCGCCCGGCCCCGCTATAGGCCGGATATTAAAAGGCTTGAGCACACCGGCAAGGCGATCGATTCCGCGCTGAGACATACCGCTGACCATCATATTCATCATCAGAGGCTGCATATACAAAGTGCCCCCGTCGATGTCACGCACATGGCTGTCCATCGGGTCGATGCCGACTTTTGTAACAGATTTGCCGCTTATTGTAACTGGCTGCTCCAGCAATTCGGGCGATGAATAACCGCTTGCGCGCTTTGGCAGGTTCGGATCCCACGCCTCAAGCATATCAGCAATCGGCGTAACCATACCGACCGGCTCTTTGGAAAAAGACGCCCCGTAGCTGATTGCGCCGACGAGCTTGCCGTTTATATAGATCGGGCTGCCGCTCATTCCGCTCATAATTCCTGTCTGACGGCTGGTAATCGGCCCGCCGCCAACCCTTACAAGAATTAAATCCCTGCCGGTGTTCATCTTTTTGAGAACTCCCAGCACCTCAACATCGAACTTTTCGATGGTCGTGCCGTGGAACACGGTCAGGCCGTAGCCTCTCATACCGCGCTTGACTTCTGACACGGACATGAACTTCTTGGAGTCCTCCGGCGAAATTCCCGGCCAGTAAGCGGCAAATGCCGCTTGCGCGAATATGATGAGAATGAGTGCGAATGCAACGGCGCATGCGGTCGATCTGCGGTTTATTTTCAAACTTTTCCTCCGTCGTGCAAAACGCGAGGCGACTAAAAAATTGTGCCGCCCCGCACAAATACAATGTAATAACGGCAATATAGTTGCCGCACTTTAGTTACGCACATACAAGGCAAAAGCGTTTCCATAAAATAAAGAGGCAATGTTCTATTGCTGACGATTGCGCTGCACGGTTTCCGTCACCCATCGCCAAAGTTGCTCGCGGCCAAAGCCAGTTTGTGCGGAAAATGCCAGAGTATCGAGACTGTCGATATTTAGTTTTTCCGCGACTTGCAGCAGCAATTGAGGAACTTTTGTTTTCGCCACTTTGTCTGCCTTGGTGCCGACGACCAAATAATTGTGCTTATGCTCACACAGCCATTTGGACATAGAGTGATCTAGCGGCTGAGGCGGATGGCGCAAATCGATAAGTTGCATTATCCCGCACAGCGTCGGTCGCGTTGTTGCATAACTCTCAATCAAATCGCTCCACTGGGCGCGAGTCGCTTGATTCACAGCAGCAAAGCCGTACCCCGGCATATCGACAATAAAAAACGGCTGACCATTCCCGTCGGGCGTTATGCGAAAGTAGTTCAACATTTGGGTGCGGCCGGGTGTGTTTGACGTTCGGGCCAGTCCGGCTTTGCCCACTAAAGTGTTGATCATTGAGGACTTGCCCACGTTGGATCGTCCAGCCAAAGCTATCTCTGGCAGACCATCATTGGGCAATTGATCGATACGGGCCACACTTGTGACAAATTCGGCAGTGACGCGCATTGTTTTTTTATATCTCCTGGCCGATTTAGTTGCATGCATTGTGCAATACATGCCTATTATAGCGGGTTTTGCAATGCGGCGTTAGAAAGCCTTTGGGTTATGGTGTCGGATCTAGCGAATTTGCTCTTCGGTGTCGATTTTGAACGAGGCATTTGCGTTTTCTGCCTCCATCCACTCGTCGCCCTTTTTAAGCGAGATTACAACCTTCGGCGCGGAAAATGTCTGGCCGTCCTCGTCTGTTCCTTTAACATCACCCGTGAGGGTCAGAAGTTCCTTTTTTGCGTCATATACGGCGCTGTGCGCGCTTCCGCTTCGTTTATCTTGCTTGAAAGTAACTCCGCCGGTGGCAGTGGCGAGCTTTTGCTTAAAAAGATATTCGAGCCGACCGCAGTTGATTATTGTGGGCTTGTTGAGCTTTGCCTTAACTGAGTCTTTATCGGCGGGTTCGTCAGCATTCTTCGGCTTGGCCAGCATTTTTACGTTGCCTTCGACTATTGCGAGCTTCTTTGAAAAATCCGCAGAGCCTTTGTCGCCATCAAGATCACAGTCGGGGTTGGTTATGCTAAGTTTGCCGGGCGAGACAGCAATTTTTGTCTGCTTATCGTAGTTGACTTCATTGGATGTTAAGACAGTATCGCTGGAAGTGAATTTGACGTTGCCTTTCATCATCACTTGGGTCTTATCGCCCCACAGCGTTTTTAAGACATCTGCTCTGCCGGTAACAGTCTCAATTTTCTTTTGGTCAGCTTTGGCAGTAGCTTTTTGCGATGGTGGAGTTTCAAAATTTATCGGCTGAGGCTGCTGGGCGCGGATGCCGGCGCACATAGCCATTGCCGCTATTCCAACCACAGCCACACATATCCGTTTAAAAGTCATTCTATATGCCCTCCACCTTGTCCGGTCGTATGGAGATTTCGACGTTTCTCATCGTCATCTCCTTTGTTTGCATATTGACATCCATGCTCTCAGTCGTTGCTTTTCCCCACGATGCTTCGTATATCACCTGTCCATTGCTACGGAGCATAGATGTCGCTGAGTTCCAGTTCGCCCCCGCGGCTTTTATCTTTTGGCCGTCTGAGCCCGAGAGAATTATCCCTTTGCTCATTATCAAGCTGCCTGCAATGCTGTTATATATTGCCTCGCCCGCCTGGACTTCAAGCAGCGGCTTGCCACGTTGAAATATCTTACCTTCGGCTATGTTAGTAAGCATGGTTAAGCAGCGAGTTTGGCCGATCTCGACTTTGTCTGCTTTAAGGCTCCACGTTTTGCTTTTATTGTCGAAGCCGACAAAGTATGCGTCGTCCATTTCCAAGACGACTGTTGGGGCTTGCTCCGGCACGAACGATCTTCCCACATAGGGCAAGTATTGCCAGAACACAAGAATGCTCACAAGAAGAATTAGGCCGGCAACAAGCGCTCGGCCCAAATAAGGAGGTAGTCGCATAATTAAATATGAAACAATTTCCCTCGCCGCAAACAATTTGCAGCGAGGGAGCTATCAAATTCTACCACGGCACCGGCGGAGGATTTTCGGAATTATTATACTGCACGGTAATAGTGCCCAAATCTTTTGTTCCGCCCTGCGCAACGGACACGTCAGTCGGCAGTGGAATACTCGCGCCGCCATCATCCCATATCTGGTCATAATAGGTACCTTTGTATAGAACCGAGACCTCTGGGTAATCCTCTCCCGCGTTTTTAGTGCTTACCTTAATATAAGCGTCAGTAATATATGTGAATAGACTTGTTACAGAAGCTGTGCCTAAGTTAAAGGTAAATCTGCCGTCCTCACCCGTCACTTGCGTTCCAGCAGATCCCAAAGTGACAATTACACCGGCCACTGGCTGAGGCGTACTTCGGTTGTCCTTAACTATTCCCGTCACAATCGTATCGCCGGTTGCGTCATCTTCACCTTTATCTCCGCCACCGCCACCGCCGCCGCAGCCTGAAATTACAAGAGCCGCAGCCAACATCGCTATCAAGATGGCTATAGAGAGCTTTCTCATTTCAACTTCTCCTTAA
The DNA here is from genome assembly GCA_023398345.1 of Armatimonadota bacterium. Classification (GTDB taxonomy): domain Bacteria; phylum Armatimonadota; class UBA5829; order UBA5829; family UBA5829; genus DTKD01. The sequence goes on from JAEWSK010000213.1 coordinate 8,451, forward strand.
AAACTACACAAGACCAGTATAACTCAGCAATTATAACCCACCAATGCGCAAAACGGCAAGATGGGCGTTTGATACTGCACATTTATGACTGTACAGCTCAATCGAATGTTCCACATGCAGCTAAGTTAGCATATCTGCGGCAATGCGGGCGGGGATTGCGGCTGATTCGCGCAGTTGCGCGATATTCGGCAAACTGCTGCCGCGATTTGTCCACGCAGCAAATATCGCTTCCGTCAAAGCACCCATGTTCTGTTCACCGATCTCAATTCCCGCAATACCGCCCGTCTCCACAGCAAAAGACGTAACCTTGGGATCGTAAGCTATCGGCACAAACGGCACAGCTTCACTCGCTGCAAATATTAGCGAGTGCAGCCGCATTCCGACCACCATCTTGCAGCGAGCAATCAACCCCTTGGCTGTGCGCGGGTCGCCGCCGTGGGCAAGCGTTATTGATTGCTCACCAAATTCGGCGTCTTCCGACTCCATCATTGGTATAAACACGGCCTGCGCGCCGATTTTACTGCATGCATTGACAATCGTGCGTGCTGCATCTGCCAACCAATTTTCATGTCCCGGCCACGGCCTCAGCGCAACGCCGACTATCTCGCGCCCACTCAAGTTCGCCTGCTCGATTATACGGTCGGCCGCATCGAAATTTGGCTCTACGAGAAAAGACGGATCTGTGCAAACTTGCACTTCGCGCGTTACGCCAATTTCCTCGCACAGCGCCTTTGAGTCCAAATCGCGCACGGTTATCGCATTGGCTCCGTTAAATGCCTTCGCGACTGCAGCGCAAATAGCGGGTCTTTGCAGCGGGCCAACGCCTTGAGCATAGATCATTGTTTTTCGGCGCAGCATCTGCGCAAGGCGAATTATAGAAAGATAATAGTAGGGTGAGCGAACGCTGGTGACGTCTTGAAACAGACTGCCGCCGCCGCTGATGAACAAATCGGATTTCATTATGGCTTGCCATATGCCGCATGGCGACATTCGACCGACGGCCTTTAGCCCCGGATGTTCGCGCACAGTCCGCGCCGGATCGACGGAAATTGCGGTAATATCTGCGTCGATGCCAACTCCGCGCAAACCGGCGCAAAT
>JAEWSK010000275.1 GCA_023398345.1 Armatimonadota bacterium
GAGTCCCCAGCGGGGTCAAGGGGCAGCGCCCCTTGTTTGGAGTCTGAGGGTGAAAACCCTCAGAACAGATTTTGCATATATGATATGTACCTTTGTTACAATGATATTGCGCGTCAGGCTCAGCAACTATTGCCAAATGCCGGACGTCATGCTAATATCTGATAAAAGTAACTACCTACTGGCCGGACTCGAGTCCGATGCCTTGTAGGCATAGGTAACGCGCTCTGTCAATATTGTTGAACATTGGAGCGCGGGCATAAGGTGGATTTTAATGAATAAAGTTTTTGAGACAATTGGGGATTTTGGCATAATCCCGGTGTTTGTAAGCATCGAGGATCCCAACGATGCCGTTTCGCTGTGTAGTGCGCTTGCAGAAGGCGGTCTGTCGCTGGCGGAGATCACTCTGCGTTCACCAGGTGCGGAGCAGGCGATAAAGAATGTCGCCGAGGGTCTGCCGGACTTCTTGGTAGGCGCGGGCACTGTGAGAAGTGTCGAGCAAGCTGAAAGAGCGATAAAGGCAGGGGCGAAATTTATCGTCACTCCCGCATTTAACAAAGAAGTGATTCAATACTGCATTTCGGCAGGCGTACCGGTAACTCCCGGCTGCTGTACTCCCACCGAAGTTCAGGCTGCCGCTGATTGCGGACTCGAGGTGGTGAAGTTTTTCCCCGCTGAGATATCCGGTGGCATTGAGGCGCTGAAGGCCATCGCCGATACGCAGCCCGACATAAAGTTTATGCCGACTAACGGTATCGAGTACAGCAATATTCAGAGCTATGTGATGTGCGATAAAGTTCTGGCATGCGGCGTGGTTTGGATGGTCACTCCCGAACTCGTGAAGTCACGCAACTATGAAGAAATTACCCGGCTCACCAAAGAGGCGGTTCTCAAAATGCTCGGCTTTGACCTCATACATCTGGGCATCAACACATCGGGCCCTGAAGAGGCGCTGGGAGTTACTCGCAGAATAAGTCATTTCTTCGGCTTCCCCGTAAAAGAGGGCAACAGTTCCAACTTTGCCGGCACACAGTTTGAGGTTATGAAGAGCAAGGGCCTCGGCACGCTGGGTCACGTTGCAATCGTTACCAATAGCATATATCGCGCCATATCATATCTTGAGCGCCTCGGTTTCGAGCCGGATTGGTCAAGCGCAAAAGGGCCCGAAGGGGCAATCATTGCTGTTTACTTTAAAGAAGAGATAGGCGGATTCGCCTTCCATTTACTGCAGAAAAAGCAATAGTGTCATAAATAGATTGGGGGACAAATACCGTGAGCGGTAAAAAAGACAAAGTAATGGCGGCATTACTTGATACCAGTGTAGTTGCAGTTATCAGAGCGGATGACCCATCCGATCTCCTCGAAACATCCCGCGCTCTTTGCGAAGGTGGTGTAAATCTAGTCGAGATTACAATGACCGTGCCTGGTGCGCTTGGAATTATCGAAGCTGTCAGCAAGGAACTCGGAGACAAAGTATTTATTGGAGCGGGAACCGTGCTTGATCCCATCACTGCGCGCTTGGCGATTTTGGCTGGAGCGAGTTTTGTTGTTGGGCCGTGTTTCGATCCGGATATCGTCGGCATATGTCAGCTCTACGACGTCGCATATATGCCCGGGTGCGTTACACCTACCGAGATAGTAAATGCCTGGAAAGCAGGCGCTGATGTAATTAAAATCTTCCCCGGCCGTTTGGGAACCCCCGGTTTCTTCAAAGACATCAAAGGCCCACTTCCGCAAGTCAAGATGCTGGTCACAGGCAATGTGAACACCGAGACCGCGGTTGAATATATCCAAGCTGGTGCAGTCGGCGTCGGCATAGGCAAAGCGCTTGTGGACAACGACGCTGTCAAAGCCAAGCAGTTTAACGTCATCACTGAAAACGCGCGCAAGTTCAGAGGTATCGTAGACGGCGCAAAGGGCGGTAAGTGATGAGCGACAAAAAGAAAATGATCGCGTTTGGTGAGCTTATGATGAGACTCACCCCAAAGGGCTTCAGCCGATTCGTGCAAGCTGATGAGTTCAATATATGTTATACCGGCGCTGAGGCGAATGCCGCTGTTTCGCTGGTGAATTACGGCTTGGATGCCTACGCGGTCTCCAAAGTCCCCGACCATGAGATCGGCCAGGCGTGTCTAAACTACCTGCGACGATATGGAGTCAATACAGACTTCGTCGCCCGCGGTGGTGAGCGACTCGGAACATTTTACCTCGAGACAGGCGCTGCCCAGCGCGCATCAAAGGTTATTTATGATAGGTCTCACAGTGCCATCCGCGAATCCAAGCCCGAAGATTACGATTGGGAAGCCATTTGCGAAGGCAAGCACTGGTTCCATTTTTCCGGCACCGCGCCCGCGCTTGGCGAAAATGTTCAGCGCGTTTTAATAGATGGACTCAAGGTTGCCAAAAAGCACGGCATCACCGTAAGCTGTGACCTAAACTATCGCGCCAAGCTCTGGAGCCCCGAAGAGGCCGGTAGGGTAATGAGCGCAATAATGGAGTATGTTGACGTGCTGATCGGCAATGAAGAAGATGCCGACAAAGTCTTCGGAATAAAAGCCGAGGGCAGCGATATTACAAAGGGCACGTTAGTCACTGATTCATATAAGCAGGTTTCTTGTCAGTTGGCGGATAAGTTCAACCTTAAGTTTGTCGCAACGACCCTTAGAGAGAGCATTTCGGCTTCGGTTAACGGGTGGGCCGGTCTACTTTATGACGGCAAGGAGCACTACATAAGCCGCAGGTACGAAATAAATCCAATTGTAGACAGGGTTGGCGGCGGCGACTCGTTTACCGGCGGACTTATATATAGCATACTGTCCGGCTGGGATTCACAGAAGTGCGTGGAGTTTGCGGCTGCTGCATCATGCCTAAAACACTCGGTTCCGGGTGACTTCAACTTGGCATCTGCCAAAGAAGTGCTGGCTCTGATGGGTGGAGATGCGTCCGGAAGAGTGCAGCGATAGTGCATGCAGTCGTGAATGCGCAACCGATGCTGATATTTTGACAATTGCGTAAATTGCACACAGGAGGATTGGTTGTATGAGCAACGTACAGAATTTGGTGGGTAAGAGAGCTCTTGTTACGGGTTCAGGCACAGGAATTGGCCGCGAAGTTGCCCTCGAGTTCGCACGAAAGGGAGCGGACGTTGTGCTCCACTATGCCCACAGCGATGCCGGCGCCAAGTCTGCAGTCGAAGAGATTCGAGCTATGGGCCGAAAAGCCGAAGCATTCAAGGCGAACTTTGCCGACGTCGACGATATCTTTGCTCTGGGAGACAAAGCTATCGAATTTCTTGGTGGTATCGACTGCCTAGTTAACAACGCTGGGATTACGTTCAACAGGCCATTTGTCAAAGTGAGCCCGGAGCAGTATGACATTGCTTATGATGTCAACATCAAGGGTCAGTTCTTTATGTCCCAGCGCATTGTCAAAGATATGCTCACTCACGGCGGCGGGTCAATTGTGAACATGACTTCCGTTCATGGGGTTTCAGGCGCGCCTGAGCATTCGGTCTACGCCGGAACAAAGGGTGCAATCATAGCATTTACACGAACCCTATCCGTGGAACTTGCTCACAAGGGAATTCGCGTGAACGCTGTCGGCCCAGGAATGGTTCCTGTTGAGAACTATAGCAAGGCGGCCGGTGGTTTTGATCCTAAAGAAGCAAGCGAGTTCGCATATAACGCCATTCCGATCGGCCGTTACGGCGCTCCGGTGGAAATCGGCAAAGTATGCGCGTTCTTGTGCTCTGACGAGGCGAGTTTTGTGATCGGCCAGACGCTAATTGTCGATGGCGGAACCACTTCGCTTATGTCGCTTATATCGGATTTCCGCACCGAATCCACATCCAGTTTGGGCGTGGGCTACGTGCCGGGGATATAAATCACTATTCTGCTGGACGAGGAAGTCAGTTAGTTGTTGCGCTGCGGCCTGCAAACATAAGCAGGCCGCATACAGACGCTAAAGAGATGGAGGAAAAATGTCTAGTTCGATGATTACTGGGGCGATCGTTGTTGCGCTTGCCGGATTGATCCAGGGCAGCGGCGCTTGGCCGATGAAACTGCTGAAGAACTACAAGTTTGAACACTGGTGGTTTATAGCGCAGTTCGGCGGACTTATTGTCATCCCGTGGTTGGTTACTCTGATATTTTGCCCAAATTGCTTTCAGGCATATTCGGAAGTCCCGCTCAAGACCATTTTAATTTCTAATGCGTGTTCATTGAGCTGGGGTGTTGCCAACTTGCTGTGCGGAATGTGCTTTGTGCGGATAGGATTTGCGCTTACCGGCGCAGTTCTCACCGGCCTTGGAGTTTCGCTGGGCGTGACTATTCCGATGATTGTCAAGGGTTCTGGAATGTTTAGCGATGCTCCCAATATCGGATCTGCGGCTGGCAAAACGGTTCTTTTCGGCGTTGCACTAATGCTTTTGGCCGTTGTTTTTGCTGCATTTGCGGGATTTGGTCGCGATAAAGCTCTCAAGAAGATGCAACAGACATCCGGCAGCTTTGCAGGTGGATTGGTCATGGCGATTACTGCTGGCATACTGTCCTGCGGAATCAGCTTTGCATTTGTATATAGCCAGGGTCCGATTGTCGAGGCGATGACGAAGCAGGGAGCACATCTAATTGCTGCAAACTTTGCTGTTTGGGCGGTTGGGCTTCTCGGTGGCGCTTTGATTAACGTAACCTATCCTGTGATTTTAATGACAAAGAACAAGTCTTGGGGAGTGCTGTTCCGTCA
>JAEWSK010000306.1 GCA_023398345.1 Armatimonadota bacterium
ACATAGATGGTTGTGATTCCGAGTCTGCGGTGCAATTTGATAAGCTCCGCGCGCGTCTGGACTCGCAGCTTTGCGTCGAGATTAGAAAGTGGCTCGTCCATAAGAAAAACCTTTGGTTCACGGACGATTGCTCTACCGAGCGCAACCCGCTGTCTCTGCCCACCGGAAAGTTGCTTGGGCTTTCGTGCAAGCAAGTCCGTCAGCCCCAATAACTCTGCGGCCTCACCAACGCGCTGCTCGATTTCCTTGCGAGGAACTTTCTTAAGTTTGAGGCCAAACGCCATATTATCAAAAACGCTCATATGCGGATACAACGCATAGTTCTGAAACACCATAGCTATGTCGCGATCCTTGGGCGATACATCGTTTACGAGTCTGTCGCCGATGTATATCTCACCGTCGGTAGACTCTTCGAGACCGGCGACCATACGCAGAGCAGTGGTTTTGCCGCAGCCTGACGGCCCGACGAGCACCAAAAACTCTTTGTCTTTGATTTCGAGGTTCATTTTGTTGACCGCGACCACGTTCTTAAATGTCTTGGTCAAATCTTTAAGGACGACTTGCGCCATTGTTGAGGATTCCTCCGTTTTTCGCCTCGGGCCGGTCCCAATCCTGCCGAAGCGGCTACATAATAAATTCCCTCGGGACTAAGGGGGCAATATAATTGCCATAGCGTATATGCTGATTATATGCGGGCAATGAGTATGGTGTCAATCTCGCACGGTCTTTTTAAAGCGTCAGATTCACAGAGGGTATTTAATAGCAAAAGCCAGAGATTGCACTGCGAGTTTTATGCTATACAGAAAGCTTTTATCACAAAATATGCAAAAACTATGCAGCAGCGCACCGCGCGTGGGTATAAGAATTATGGAGCGTGTTAATACGCTCTAATACGAAAGGCTGTAGCGCTTCAAAGCCCCGGAAGAATACTCTTTCGGGGCTTTTTAATATCAGCTATGTATGATACTCAGCATTTATCTTGACGTATTCGTAGGAAAAGTCGCAAGTAAATGCAGTAGCTTTTTGATCTCCTACACCCAAATCGACAGTTATAATTAGGTCGCGCTCCAGCATCGGTTTGCGCGCGGCATCTGCGTCGATATTGAGCGGCTCACCATTTTCAACGATCTTAACATCACCAAAATAAAGCGATGTCTTCTCGGGAATCACAAGCGCGCCTGACCGACCGGCAGCACACAGCACTCGCCCCCAGTTGGGATCTTCGCCGAATATGGCTGTCTTTACTAGCGGTGAGTTCGCGATAGTCATTGCAGCAGACTTGGCATCGTCATAACTTGCGGCATTTATTACTTGGACTTCGACATATTTCGTAGCGCCCTCGCCGTCTTTTGCGCATGCTACAGCCAAATCCATACAAACCCGGCTTAGGACTTGTTCAAAAATGTCATATTCAGGCGAGTTGTCTATGATCTCATCACAGCCCGACTGAGCATTTGCCAGTGCGATAAGAGAGTCATTTGTGCTCATGTCGCCATCGACAGTGAGGCTGTTGAAGCTGCGCTCTACACCAGATGCCAGCGCCTTATGAAGCAAATTTGCCGAAATATTTGCATCTGTGGTTATAAAACAGAGCATTGTGGCCATGTTTGGACAGATCATCCCCGAGCCCTTGCACATTCCGCCAATCCGAACGGTCGATGCGCCGATCTCAAACTCATAAGCAGATGTCTTAGGGCACGTATCCGTAGTCATAATTGCAAGCGACGCCGATTCCCCACCCGATTCGGACAACAACGACACTGCTTGCTTGACACCTGATTTGATCTTATCCATCGGCAGCGGAACGCCAATGATGCCGGTGGATGCGTTGAGCACATGCTCTTTGGGAATGCCTAAAAGATTTCCGGCGTAATCATATATCGAATGAACATCGTTTAGGCCCTGCTCGCCGGTGCATGCGTTGGCATTGCCACTGTTGACAATCACAGCCTGAGCGCGTCCGGGCTTCAGTTGCTCTATGTTTGCAATTACCGATGCCGCCTTGAAAGCGTTCGTTGTAAAAACTCCCGCTGCGCTGCATGTCGATGTTGAAAATATTGCGGCCAGATCTAACCCATTTTGCTTAATTTCACATCTGACGCCGGCAGCCTTGAATCCTTTCGCCGCCGTCACACCACCATTGATACCTATCACAAAAACATTCCTCCGTCAGTAACAAATTTCCATCATCTGGCCCTGGACACCCGCAGCAGGTATAAGAAAAACGGTGCGCCCAAAACAGCCGTAACGGTTCCCACCGGCATCCCGCTTGGGGGCAAAATCGCCCGCGATGCGAGATCAGCAAACACGGCAAGCGATGCCCCACCCAGTGCGGACGTGGGTATCAACACCCTATGGTCCGGTCCAAGAATTCTGCGGCAGATATGCGGCACAACCAGACCAATAAATCCGATAATACCACTGACTGCCACTGCGGCGGCCGTTACAAGAGACGCGAGTACAATTATGATTATTTTTAGGTTTTCAGCCTCAACACCCAAATGCCGGGCAGACTCCTCACCCATTGAAAAAAGATTTAAGTCTCGCGCAAAGCAAAACAGCGCAATAATTCCAAACAATGCAAACGGCGCAGCAAGCTGCACGTAACTCCAAGGGTCGGCTTTATCAAAACTGCCCAGCAGCCATTGAATGATTTTACCCTGAGCCTCCGTCGGATCGCCGGCCGATCTTGCCAGCACAAAAGTCAGCAGCGCCCATAAAAATGAACCAACTACTATGCCCGCCAGCAGAAAAGAGTGCATAGACATTCTGCCCGCTGAATGCGCGACTGCGTATACAATGAGCATTGTGCCTAATGCAAATATAAAAGCAATGCCCGGGACACCGTATCCGCCGAATATAGAATCAAGCCCCCACACGGTCGCAATGCCAGCGCCGAGCGCGGCGCCGGACGAAACGCCCACTGTATATGGATCAGCAAGCGGGTTGCGCAACAGTCCTTGAAGCGCCGTGCCAGCCATTGCAAGCATTGCGCCGACCAAAGCAGCCAACAGCGCTCTTGGCACACGTATCTGCCACACTATAATCGAATCCTGATGAGAAATCGCGCTCGCGTTCACAAATGGCACGTGCGCAATTACTACCGACCAAACGCGTCCAAGCGACATGTCGGTTTCGCCATAGGATACGTCCAGCGCGACAGCAATCGCAAGAACAATCAACAGGCCAATACAGCCAACAAGCAAGCGTCTAATAATATGGGTCGGTTCGTTTGTCATCGCAAGCAAAGTATACGTCACACCAACCCCAACAGGCAAGCGCTCTTGACAGCCCAACGGCTGCGTGCTAACCTGAGCCAGCACATACTGGGAAGGAAACATATATGATCCCAATGCGCAAATTTTGTGCCTTTGTCACGTTGATTCTTATTTGCTCTGCAATCGGGAGCGCATTAGCACGGCCCGATAGCAGCGATTCAAATAACATTGCTACGCAACAAATACTCGTCGGCCTCACACGAGGGTTCAAAGATGTCAAAGAAATTACTGTGCTCGCATCGTCCGACTATGTCGTAAATGCGGCCAACTCAAAAGACAACCCAATTCCCTGCTCGAATCTTGAACCTGTTACAATCAGCGCGGGCACAAAAACAATGACCCTTAGACGCCCAAATGGATACACCATCGATATTGGCACATCGATTTGCGTCACAGCCAAGGACTCCAATGCAACGATAAGCGTCGATTCACCCGGCAGGCCCAGTAAACAGTATCATGGCGCGCTGGAAGTCAGTCTAAAATCCGGCACCCTATCTCTTGTCAACAGCGTGCGTATTGAAGACTATCTTGTCGGGGTAATTGCCGCTGAGATGCCATCGAACTACCCAATCGAAGCACTAAAGGCACAGGCGGTAGCCGCACGCAACTATGCGCTACATTCACGCGGAAAGCACAAATCATCCGGCTATGACCTTTGCGACGGCCCACACTGCCAGGTCTATGATGGAGCTTTGCGTGAAACATCCGCACACCGTCGCGCAGTGATCAGCACGGCAGGCCAAGTTTTGATATATAACAGCCGACTCGCATCGACAATGTACTGCGCCGACTGCGGCGGCATTACCGAGTGCTCTAGTGAAGCGCATAATGGAATTGCGCCATATTTGGCGACAGTTACAGAGCCAGAGGGAACCCAGCACTTGACTTGGACAAAGACCTACACTCTAGCCGAGCTTTCTGAAAAACTTAAAGCCGACGGCCTAAGCGCTATATCCATAAAAAAAACAAGTTCCTCGGGCCGCGCACTTGCTATCGAGCTTACGGAAGCACAGGGCAAAATGTGCATAGACGGCGCAAAACTGCGCAGCGCCCTCGGCAACAGCACCATTCGAAGCACACTGTTTACGATTAAAACAAATGAAGACGGCACAGTCACTTTCAACGGAAAAGGATGGGGACATGGGATCGGGATGTGCCAAGTTGGGGCAAGAGCGCTCGCCAGCCCACCATTCAACTATACATTTGATCAGATACTGGCACACTACTATCCTGGCACAAAATTGACAGGAACGGCAAGTAATATTGTCCAAGTGCAGAACATGCAGCAGATTGCAAAAAAGACTCCTACAACACAAACAAAGAAAAACAGTCCGATATTCAAAGTTAGGGTAATAGAGCCAAAGCTTTGAATATTGCCGCTATTTATTCTTGATAGAGAGAGCCTTGGCGTAGACAACACGCCTGGGAAGTTTGAACTCAACCACACATTGTCTTATTGCATCACGCTCCGATGCGCCGGACGAAACCAGATCACGCAGACGGCATTCCAATGCGTCTTCAACCATAGCAGAATCATTTGACGCACCCTCGGATTGCCCGACGGCGCCTTCAACCACCAAAACGATCTCACCGCGAACTTTGCCCTCAAAATGGCTGATTGCCTCAGAGACCGTGCCACGAAATACCTCCTCGAAGAGTTTGGTAATTTCCCTTGCGACAGCAATGCGCCTGTCTCCCAATTCAGCTAAAATCGCTCGCAGCGTCTTTGCCAGCCGAATCGGAGATTCGTAGAGCACAATTGTCCGCGTCTCATCGACAATGCTTTTAAAATACGCGCGCCTTTCACTTTCCTTGCGGGGCGGAAAGCCATCGAATATGAAATGTGCTGTTGGCAGCCCAGAAACAACTACTGCGGGAATCGCCGCTGTGGGTCCCGGCACGCTCTCAATATTTACGGACTCGGCGATGCACAAGCCTATGAGTTCATGGCCGGGATCGGAGATGCCAGGAGTTCCCGCGTCAGAAACGAGTGCCACGCTTTTACCCTCGCGCAACACGTCAATAATCTCTTCAGCGCGACGCCCGTTGCTGTGCTGGTGATA
>JAEWSK010000006.1 GCA_023398345.1 Armatimonadota bacterium
CCAAGTTCGTTGATTTGGCAATGGCGTTGGGCTATTCACGCGAGTCTGTGCTGCGCTTGAGTATCGGCGATGTGCTGGAAACCGATGGAAAGCAAGCCATAATTGCAGACAAAGTATCCGCCGGAAGTGTGATGGTTGATGGCCTTGGGGTAGGGGATGTGGAAGACGTAGTTCTCCGAGACCGACGTCACCTTTCCCAAGACGGGGTCGTGATGGCAGTTATTGGTGTTGACCCCGCGTCACGGCAAGTCGTATCCGGCCCGGATATATTTTCCAGAGGATTTGTAGAGGCAGACTGTGCCCAGGAGCTTCTTATAGATGCAAAATCAGTTGTTAACGATAAGCTCGGTGAATTTGCTGAGAACGATGCACTTGGTGAGTTTGATGAAGTGAAGGCCGGCTGTCGCAAGGTGCTTGCCAAATTTATATATGAGCGCACCCATCGCCGTCCTATGGTTGTGCCGATTATTCTTGAAGTATAGCAATTCGGCATGGCGCTGTTTTGCCGTGAAGTCATAGCAAAAACGACAGTAATAGTTAAAAAAACTACTAATCCATAAGAACTATAAATAAATTAGCCTCAAGCGCAATAGATAGCTGCTCATTGTTGGGCTATTATATATTTAGAAGTGAGTTGCCTCTTTCGAGTGCTTAATGTGCTCGACGTGGTTCTCCCATCGCGTGGCAATTCTCTTTCCTCCTTCTCAACAGCGCCAGGATGGCGCGCATAAATTGTTTGGCGCGATGACATTGCTTTCTGTCAACGCGCCTTTTTCTTTTTTTATATAATCTGCGCTTCTGTACTCAGCAACTTTGTCTGTAAATCTTATGCGTGCTCTCTGGGCTTCTAAGCATAGGTATGAATATGGTACAATGACTCCGTAATATCCATGTCAGGCCGATTGCTTTGAAAAACACTCGGAATGACACGGCATGGAAGGTGGGCTCAATGAAAGTAGGAATCGTGGGGTTGCCCGGTTCGGGTAAGACCACATTATTTCGTGCTCTAACTAGAGGCACGGTTAAAACAGACGATTATGGTGGCGGCAAACCCAATGTGGGCGTAGTTCAAGTGCCAGACCCGCGAATCGATTTCTTTGTAAATGAATTCAAACCAAAGAAAATCACATACGCCAGCATCGAGTTTATTGACGGAGCTGCGCGGATCGGTGGTGACGACGCAAGAACGAAGTTCGGATCGGATTTCTTTGCTGATGTGCGCCAGGTGGACGCGCTCGTTCACGTCGTGCGCGGTTTTGCATCAGTAGAGGGCAATGCTCCCAATCCTATTGCCGATGCGCAGATGCTCAGTGATGAGCTTGTGCTTGCCGATCTTGGTTTGGTTGAGAATCGAATGGAACGCGTCGAAAAGCAGTTGCATGGGGTGAAAAAGGGCACAACAACTCCTGCAACAATTGAAATGGCGCTGCTCGAAAGACTCAAAGCTTTACTCGAAGAGGGCAACTCGCTAAAGCAAGCAGAGTTTACACCCGATGAGGAAAAAGCTCTGCGAGGCTACGATTTTCTTACTCTAAAGCGAATGATTCTAGTGTTAAATATCCCCGAGACCGAAATAGGCGCATCTAGCGCCAGCGTCGAGGCATTTCGCTCCTATTGCGAGCAATTTAATTTGTTGGGCTTTGATCTGTGCGCAAAAGTAGAAATGGAAGTCGCAGAGCTTTCTGATGAGGAAGAAGCTGAATTTCTTTCATCTATGGGAATACAAGAGCCTGCTCGCAATGTGCTTATTCGCGCTTGCTATGATGCTTTGGGGCTAATTTCATTTATCACAGCAGGTGAACCCGAAGTTCGCGCTTGGACTCTTCATGCCGGATCAAAAGCTGTTGAGGCCGCAGGTGCGATACACTCAGATCTGGCGCGAGGATTCATCAGAGCAGAGATAGCAAACTTCAACGAGGTGCAGCCTGTGGGTGGTTGGGAAGCCGCCAGACAGAAAGGAATCACTCAATTACAAGGCAAAGACTATGTGATGCAGGACGGAGATGTGGTTTATATCCGATTCAAAGTATAGCTTTTTGCCCAGATTGAGATTATGTGCTGCTGAAATGATGCCTGTTGGGGTCATGCAAATGACTGTTTTTGAGATTATTAAATAAGTTGTTGACAAAACGGTCATAACCCAGTATTATTACCAGTAATTCTATTTCTCCTTTACTACCTCTGCTGGGCTTGGCTGGTTCGCCCTACAGCCAAGTCACTTTTTTAAAATATGCAGGTCTAGTTTCGTCACGCCATGTTTCACTGCATCAACCTGTTTTATGATACATTCGTTTGACCCTTCCGCTCGTGTGTGTTACCATTTGACCCTGAACGGAAGGAGCAAAATGGACAAACCACTAGTTGCCATTGTAGGCCGCCCAAACGTAGGAAAATCCACGCTTTTTAATCGGGTGGTCGGGCACAGAATAGCTATTGTTGAGGATACGCCGGGCATTACGCGTGATCGTATTTACGCGGAGGCCGAGTGGAACGGCCGTGAGTTTGTGATGATCGACACAGGCGGCATTTTGCTCAATGATCTTGACCCCATGCGTGTCGAGGTCACGCTTCAGGCGCAGGCAGCGCTGGAAGAAGCCGATGTTGTATTGTTTATGGTCGATGCGGTAACAGGCGTTACGCCGGCCGATGAGGAGATTGCCGATAAGATGCGCGGTGCGCGAAAGCCCGTGCTTGTAGTCGTCAATAAATCGGACAATGAGCGTCGCGATCAGGACTCATTGGAGTTTCATTCGCTCGGTCTGGGCGATATTTATCCGCTTTCAGCGTTAAACGGCCGCAGTGTTGCAGATGTGTTGGACGAGGTGGTCAGGTCGCTTCCAGACGAAGTGACCGAGGCGCGTTATCCTGAGGATGCCATTAAGCTGGCCATTATTGGAAGACCAAATGTAGGTAAATCTTCTCTGCTGAATGCGATTCTCGGCGAAAAGCGTGCGATTGTCTCGGATATTCCGGGAACGACGAGGGATGCAGTCGACACTGTGCTTAAACGCGGTGATGATACGTTTGTGTTGATTGACACGGCGGGAATACGGCGTGCGGGCAAAGTGCAGGGATCGGTTGAGTATTACACCGTGCTTAGAGCCGTGAGGGCAATGGAGCGCGCGGACGTAGCATTGATTGTAATTGATGGTGCGGACGGTCTGCGTGACGGCGACAAGCGAGTAGCGGGCTTTGCCAACGATGCCGGGCGCGCATGCGTTATAGTTGTAAATAAGTGGGATCTGTGCGAAGAAGAGCAGATGAAGCAATTCTCTGAAAAAATTCGCAATCAGGTTCCTTTTTTAAGTTACGCGCCTATTGTGTTTACATCTGCACTAAAGTCGACAGGCATTGCCGCCGTGCTCGACACTGCGTTGGATGCGGCGTCGAACCATGCGATGAGAATATCTACGGGCGAACTGAACCGCATATTACAAGAGGCAGCAGACGCGCATCCATACGGCCGCAAAGGTCGCGACCTGAAGATTCGCTATGCGACAATGGGCGAAGTGAAGCCACCGACTATTATAGTCTTTGTAAATGACACAGCCCTTGCGCATTTTTCCTACGCGCGGTATCTTGAAAATCGTATAAGGAGAGAGTATTCCTACGAAGGAACACCGATCCGGCTGATATTCCGGCCGGCACGAAAGGAACGAAGGTAGATTGGATTATTTGGCTCTAGTCGGGTGTTACTTGCTTGGCGCGATTC
>JAEWSK010000122.1 GCA_023398345.1 Armatimonadota bacterium
ACTACTGGCATGCTTGTTGCGATACCGGACTCTAAACACGTAAGAATTAGAACTGGAGCCATCATCGGGATAAGTCGGATTTGCCTCTTCAAGCGGTTCAATCGCAAGAGGATCAACGTCATTATTATAGAACGATCCATCGGTATAACACGTGACCCGGTCCTCGTTACCTTTAACCCCACCATGATCGATGTCACCGCCCGAAGTGCTGTCATGAACAGTAGCGATAACAGTGGCAGGTTCGACCGTAATAAGTTTGCCGGATTTGATGGCAGTGCCGGTCACGCTAAAACTGACCGCTGTCGGATCATTTGCCCCATCTACTTTCAAGAATGGCGCGTAATACATCGGCCAACCATCGGGATCATATATCAGTTTGTTATCTGTGCCAGAAGTATTCTTTGCAATATCGGCACTTGGCTGCTGCTTTTGATTGGACATATTTAGACCGGCGCTTACAGCTACGCGATAATACGTAATTCTGCCGTCAGGACTTGTCTTATAATGACGCATCGGAATGGTTCCGTTGAGCCACATAACATTTTGGCCGTTGAAGAACAGTTCGTAGTAATCAACAGCCGCAGCATAGGTGGTCGACGAAACCGCCGGGCTATTTATTGTAAAACTTCCGCCATTTATAGCAACGCTTGCACTGTCCGGATCAAACGAATAACCCTGGCTCGGCAATAGATTCCTGATATTTCTGACACTTGCCAGATCAGGACACTGGGCCACTGTATAGCTATTCGTATTCAAATAGCGATAAGTAACGGCACACTGCTGTCCAGATGACCACATCGAATCAGGATCAAGAGCAGGATCAGGAAGTGGCGTGCCCAACCTAATGACGCCGGAATGGCCGCAGTATCCGATTGGGGTTGTTTCCAGACCAGCTTGATCATGGCGCGGATAGTAATTATAAGTAAGACTAGTTGGTAGACACACGCTGTCTACAGCATTGGTCGCAACTTGAATATAAAGTGTCTGCCCACTTTTGTCGTAATCATCAGGCAGTGGGCTGCTGAAATATGCGGTGCCCATGCCGTTACTGACTTCGTATTTTGTAGCAGTTGGAGCAAATGTATTGAAATCAAAGTAATTTGCAGCTATTGCAGTGTTGGTTGGATCATTTGCATCGACAGCGCGGTCGAGATCCGGAGTCAAATAGATACCCAACAGCGCGCAGTTGGCTGCAGTAGCAGTGGTGTTCGCTGGCCTGACTTTGTTTGGGTCAAGGCCCAATATGGCATCGTTAATCCTTACAAAACCATCGCCGGTAACAGACTGCTTAACAGCGTATACAGTCGTCGGCAGCGGCAGTGGCGCATTTTTTGTGATTACATATGTAGTGCCCGGAGCATAATACGAGATAGAAATACGCTTGCTCGACGGGATGTCTTGGCGCAAAATTATGACATTGTAAACTTTGCCACCCGCGGTAGTATAAGGAACAATAGCCGCCTTCACAGCATTTCTATTAAGAATATCCGACCATACGCCAATCAGCCCGACAGGAATTCTCGGAAGAACTACTGCCACATAATAGTCGGTGGAATCCTCTTCTGGAAACCATTTAAACCAACCCAAAGGCAGGTTGCCGGTCAGATACGTCTTGCCAGATACTGAGCCTGGTTCTAAGTTCGCAAGATTTGTTATCTGCGTGGCTGTGCCGAGAGCTAGGCTGACATTGACAACATCAACACCGTGGTCATAAAGCGGCCAATCTTCAAGTTCTTGAGTGACTGCAACAGGATTTGGCTGAATGCTCGAATATGCCGGAAACTGATAGGTCTCACCGGCCAGAGCATCTACTCCGGGATCTGCAAACCCGGCAAATCCGTCAGCGGCGGGCACATATGGGTACCATCCGATACTGCCGATGGGCTCTTTGCCAAGTTCATAATCGCCCCAATTCCCAATATTTGGCCTCGATGTTCCCACGGTCGCCGCCCAGGTGCCGTTGGTGAGCAGTCCTCGATCCAACCCACCTTCGCTAACAGTCGTGGGATTAACCTTGGGATGAACCTTATCTTCATCAGTCCAAGTAGCCTCTACAGTCCAAACAGAGTTTGCTGTAGCAGCCGAAGGACTGACACTGCCGGTTATGGCCGCTGCAAACGCCACTGCGGATGCGAGGCCCAGCAGCAATGCCCCAATTATAAGGATGAAGAGCAAGCGCTCGATTTTATTTTTCATCTGCGTTCTCCTTCCACACTCCACCCAATGGAGCAAACATCAAGAACTATTTTCATTTATGCGTATCCTCGCTAACTACAGACCACCGGAATATGCCGTCACATTGCCATTCGGTATCAGCGGTGGCTGCATTATGAGCTTAACCGCACGCCTGGCATAAATCCAATAGCCTTTCCAAGGATCCAACATTACATCGGTGTTTTTGAGAATATCGTAGCTCCACTTGTCTGTGTTCCAACCAAACAGCGTACTGTCGAGCCAATTGTTAGATATTGCATCAGCCATTGGTATCGCAACATTTGTGGTCACATTGCCGACAAGTATTTGCCTCCAGTATATTGGATAGACAAACGGATTGCCTATCATGTTCCAGCCTTTTTTAAGTGTAATACTGAATGTCTTTGTTTGCGCAGAGTCTGCCCCGACAATAGCTGTATCATCAACTAAATAAAACGTCTGCGGGTTCTGCCATGTCGGACCATTCAACACATACATCCAGAACCCCTGCCCCGTCTTGACCTGCGTCATAGTTAGGTTGCTAGAGCCATTCCAATACTTTGCACTGAATGTGCCGGAAGTCAAGCCGAACACATGACTTAATGTAAAATCGTTGAACGAGAATGGCACACTCATAAGCTGCCATCCATATGTGAACTGGCCTCTCTTTGTAGCAGGAACAGTAATATAGCGCACTACTGTCTGCTGCCAGTTCGTTTCGTGATCCACTACTGATACATATATCGGCAGTCTGCCCGCACATTCACCAGTTGCCGCTACTGTCCACTCGACAGGGCTGGACTCATTATTGAGATCGATCTCGCCCATCTCTTTTGTCGCATCGTTGTCGTCAACACCTTCAACCAGTTCGAGGCCCTTTGGCAAATATATAGTCGCATCAACATCCCTCAAGTCATACAAGCCCGGGTCGGTGGCCAAGTTGTAAACCCAAGCCTTGACGGTGAATGTGGACGGGGAAAGTTCAGGCTCATTAGATACGACAGCAGTGCTATCGTACTTTAAAGAACGTGGAGCCTGCACGGAGAGAACTGCGCTGTCGCGAGTTGCGGTCTTGCTGGACAAGTATGTCCACTCACTTGTGGAGGCGCCCATGCCATAGTATGTTACAATCGTGCGAGTTGCTCCCGGGGCCAATGTCTTTTGGTCCCAGCAAAGCACCCAGCACATATCTGAAATAACGTGATCCGAAACAGGCTTATAACCAGTAGGAGGCCACATATCTTTGTGAAATAAATCGTTATATTCGCCAATTGCGGCATAATCCGGCTTGGTTGCATCCCCCAAAGAAAGTATATTGCGAGTTACATTTGTAGGATTTTGCACATCGTCATACACTTCAAATGAATCGGGAACAGATTGGCCTCGATAAATCATTGCACTCTGTTTTGTAAACGGATACGCAGCGCCTTTGCCTGCAATATATGCAAAGTTTTGATTGTCATACGGACCGTAGTATCCGTTGTCCTTCGTGATGTATACAGGATCACCTACCTCGACATCGCCGTTCTGACAGAAACCCACATACTCGGATTTGCTGCCTGCATTGGTAATTCTATATTCAAATCTGACTAAATCTCGAACCAGGTGAATACGTATTTCCGTAAGTATCGTCGAGCCATTTCCACCTGTAGTTCTCCAAATGCCCCTGACATAAGGCCCTGTTCTACCCAATGACCCCTTGTCTGAAATATCAGAAGGCGGAGAAAGATACAGCGTTGGAATCATTATTTGAGAGAATTGATTTTCGGAATACCAGCTTCCTGAACCACCGTCTCCGACCATTCGCATGTCATTGCCAATCTTCAGCTTCCAGTAGCCGAAGTAATGGCAGGGATACATCCCCATATAGGTAAGCGACCGGTTGTCGTCATCAGCAATGTCAGGATCACCGGACATAGCAACAATGCCGTAGCGACCAGACACACCCCAAGAGTGTGTGTCATCATCTGGGACTTTGTCACCATGAAATATTGAATCGTCACCGTCGTCGGCATCATCGCACTGTGCATAGACCTTCATAGTGCCTGATTGACCTACGTTGCACTGGATATAGTCGTTTTCAAGCGATACATAAGCTGGATCGCTATTTTCCCAGTCTATAGACGGGTATGTAGTCGGGTATTCTACCTGTGCGCCAGCCAATCCGGCAGCAAGCAACCCTAACGCAATACACACCAAGGCATATAAAGCACTACGTCGGCATATCATCTTAAGCATGTCTCCTATCTCCGCGTTCCAATCACTCACTGGATGGTCATTATCAGCGAGTTAAACAGCGAAAGTCCACCTACACTGGATCTCACCCAATAGCCATTGTATGGTTTAAAAGTAAGTCCGGACTTATCCATCCTTACATACAGTCCAGTATCGGATGAATAACTATATATTTGGTCACCATACAGCCATGGCTTTTTCGATTGTTGGTCTTGCGCAAAAGAGCGTGTCTGACCCTGGTATGTCAAATATACGTTTGAAAGCGATGCATCGCGCGTATAAGGATTGCCAATCAAGTTCCATCCCTTGTAAAGATAGATGCTGAAGCCACCAGTATCCGAAATCTCACTTACGTTCGTGTTATCTGTGCATATGGCGGCATCTTTTTGTAAGCTCAACCAAAAGCCGGTGCCTGCGGGGAACTGTAACGCCCTACTCGCATCATTAGTCAAGAAACCGCCTGCCGTAGGCACGCCACGAGTTGTTCCGTAGTCGCTATATGACTCACTCATCGTTATATTTATGATTGGATTGAGCCATGACCTATCAGTGTCCTTGGGCACATTCTCGCCCGGATAGCTGGAGTTTGAACCAGTTAAATATTGCATGTAGTATGACTGCGCTGCGTTCCAGCGAATTAGGCGCGCCCTATTCGCAGAAGTCGTGCGGAAATCAATCGGATCAGATGTCGCTGCATCAACAATAATATCTGACGGAAGCGCGTTTACATAAGTCGTACCATCAGGCTCTGAGCTGGTCACACTATAGGGCAGTGTATAAAGATACATTCCAGCAGGTATGATCTTAGATGCAACGGTAAATGTGCCCCAATCATGCACGTCTTCATCGCCAACAGTGGTCGTGGCGGTAATATAGATGTAGTGAAAACCTGACTCAATCGGCTCAGACGACACATCGGCATAATTGAAAGAGATTACAGTATTGGTCGTGTTGAGATAGGCGCTCGCGGCTGTGCCGGATATAATCGGCGTCTCGATATCGACGTTGTCCGGAATACCGTCCCCATCCCCGTCCGCATAATCAATGTAAATAGCAATACTGGCCGGATTTATCCCTCTGATACTTGCCTTTATATCCGGGTAACTGTTTACAGTTGAACCCTTGATTGGCTTTGTAAGCTGAACCGAACCGTTGGCAAGCGCCGCATTGACATCGAGAATTCCAGCACCGTATTTTTTCTTGTTCAGCGAACCGCTATTGGGTTTGCGCGCACCCGCTTCCAATCTGGTCCGCACTTCTGATGCCGACACGCCCTCACTTAGAAGCAGCGCAACAGCACCGGCAACATGCGGACACGCCATTGAAGTGCCCTGCCAAGATTCATAGTCATAAATAGGAGTCGTGCCATCCCAGTTAACAACGGTGCTCAATATGCCGCCGTCAAGACCGTCACTTAAATCACCACCGGGTGCCGCTATATCTACTTCATAGTTTGGCCCATAGCTGGAGTAATAAGCAATCGCATCGCTCTTACCGACAGCCGCTACCGCAATGCACTCGTCATACTTCGCAGGAGCCGTAACACCGGGGTTCGAACTCAATCCTCCGTTGCCGGCTGAAGCACAAAGAATTATCCCAGCCGATGCAAGCTTTTGGATCTGCGCCCTCTCAATTACATCAGTGATCGTAGGGTCTTCAAATCCAAAGCTCATGTTAACGACATCTGCGCCATGTTGAAGCGCATATTCCAGTGCCAATACCTCAATATCAGTTGCGCCGCTGTTCGGTGCAGTTGCACTCAAGATTCGCAGAGGCATGATTTGCACGCCGTCCCAGCAGACACCGCAAACGCCGGTATCGTTGTCACCTTGAGCAGCAATTATCCCGGCACAGTGCGTGCCGTGGCTAATGTCATCGTTGCTAGGATCGGTGTCATTGTCAATATAATCGTAGCCCGGCACCAACCTCCCGTATAAATCCGGGTGTTCTGCCACGCCGCTATCGATTACGGCGACGGTGACTGACGAACTGCCCTTTTGCACATTCCATGCCTGAGGCATATTTATCGATTTCATACCCCACAGCTTTGACCAAAACTCATCATTGGGTTCAACTGTAGCGTATTTCCTGTAGTTCGGATGAAACGATTTCACTACCCATGCAGCCGATGATACAGAACGTCCCATAGCTTTGCGCAGCACGCCACCTGTGCTAGTTCCTTTTGATGCACCAATGGTCACCACATACGTGTCATCAAGCGGCAGCGTCCCAGCCAAAGCGCCACCCATCAGAGCAACCGACTGCTCAACAGCGCTTGCAGACGCACCCGTTGTAGCTTGAATAATATACTGATTCGGCACGTATGAAGCCCTGGCTGCCAGAACCGTATTCACAGCAAACACGCATAACAAACTCACCATAACTATGCCGATAAGCAGCGAAGTGCTTCGCCCGAACCGGCTTATGCGCAGTTTCATCTTTGAGACCTCCTGTTTCTGAGACCCACCTAGTTTTACGGAGTACCACCGGGGGTGCTGCCAATGCGAAATACAGCCTTGGTGCCATTCACCCAACTGTAATTACTATCACTTTGAGCGTCGCCGTACTTCGCAGTCGCGCTATCTCCGCTATTTCGTGCATCAACGCGCCAGTACATCTCCTTGTCGGCATATGCCGGGTTGGAAAGTGCTGATGCCAGCGACAATCGATCGGTATCATCAAGCGATAATTGCGAACCGGCCCCATAGTATATGATGTTGCTCCACCATGTCGGCCCCGATCCCGGCTTTACCGGCCAGACCTTTACGCGATACTGATCAGCGCCATCTGTGGGCGTCCATGTAAGATTGGAGTTGCTGTCCTGAAGGTCACTGACATACAGAGACTCGCCGTTGATCGGAGACACAATTTCCGATAGACTTAACGGCTTAATCGCAGTTCCGGTAATAGAACTGCCGAAGTCAGTGATCTGGTAGCCGTAAACGGCATTGCCGTCACCATCTGTCCCGGTCTGCGCCCGGAGCAATGTCCGAAGCTGATAAGTATGAGTAACACCGTAACCTTCATCGGTGAAAGTCGCTGTGGCGGACGTCGGTGAAGAACTGCCCGCCGGGTAACTGTTGTAGGTCACTGTAAAGCCACCATTGCCATACAGAGTCGACAGGTCACTTCGACCATTAGCCCACTCACCACTGTCGCGGGTCACTCGAACAGGAACAGCACTGCCGTCGCGTATTACCTGCAATTCCACCAGATTTTGGCCATATGAATATAGCTTGGGATTCCACGTTATAATAAGCGGACCTTTAGTACCTGCCGAAGGGGGATCTTCGGTTCCGCTGCCGCCCTTAAACAGAGAGACAACACCTGCGACAATTAACAGGCCAACAAGAAACTTGCCTATCTTCGATGCCGCACTTCCACCCATTCGGCCATGGCTCGGTGCGCTGCCCGGTAGAGGTTCGGATTTTAGAGCTGACGAAACCATCGGCATCTCGAAAATCGCTCTCGCCTTGTCCTGTGGCTGTATGCCCCTCATGGACTTTATAACCCTGGCGTAGGCATCGGTCGGATCGGCACTTGTAATATCGATGTATCCGATGATCTCTTTTTCGCGCAAAACAATCATCCGCATACCCGGCTTGACGCCATCACGCGCACCCTTGTTAATCATCACCTGGCTGGAACCGACATTGACCATGACTGTTGCTTCAGGGATAACATAGTCAACCATCGTTTTTACAGCCAAGAACGCCGCGCTGTTTATGGCCTCAGTGATAAGAGAGCTGTCATCTGCGGTATAGCCGACTCGAGCGCTGGAATTGCCAGTCTGCACGGCTCCGTTAATGATCTCGCCCGAAGCCTGATCAACCATATGAACAACCAATGTCACGCTTGCGCGCCTGGTCGGACCGGACCCTGCTATCTGCACGGACTTTATGGAGCCTTCGAGCATAGCGTCAGCGCTCACGGCTTCGCCCAGTCTAACAAGACCGGTCTTAGTAAGCGGCGGACGCAGGCCAAGGCCTTCCATGCTTTCTTTGAGCATCGAACGAGTGATGCTGACGTCATAGCGGTTGGTCTTGCTCATTTCAACAACAACAGCATCTGTTGCCAATCGCGCGAGCAGGTCTCCCTGCACTCCCGACTCATTTACAAAGTCAACCACGCCTACGGAATACGTAGGCATAAGCTGTGCGCAAGCCGGTTTGACAAACAACGGAGTGGGCAATATGGTCGCCACTAGTGCCAAAATCAGCGAATAGCACAGACTGCGAACGGCCCTGCATTGCATTAGCTGCCTCAAAGGTCAAATCCCTCCTAGATCAATTTCATCAAATCAAAAAATAATCCCGTCACTACACCCAATATCGACTTATGCTTGCATCGGCTGAAAAAACCAGAGAGCAGAACACCGATCCGTCAATTCGTGGAAGATTGGGGCAGGACACGGCTGAGGTTGCGCATAGGGTCGGAATGCAGGGACAACACAATGCTGTGCCTGTGATTCCGCCTCCAAATTTGGGGTAAAAATGTAACGTGTAACAACACTGCTCAGCCGCGAACTCATGAGTTTATCAACTATAGCACAAGTGCTCATTTTAGGGCAAGTGGATTTCATCCCATACCATCCGGACGACGACTGCCAAATCCTGTTCTGAGCCCTCATTATAGATCACCCTGTGAGCACGCTCGATCTTGAATTCGATCGGCATCTGAGCGGCTATCCGGGCCTCAGCATCCTGCGTCGTCAAACAGTTCCTGCTTGTCAGACGACTCAGTTGCGCCTTAGGTTCCGCTGCAACCACTAAGACCTCATCAACAATTGTCTCAAGGCCGCATTCAAACAGCAAAGGAATTTCCACGGCCAGCACTGCGTCAGGTGAGGGCGGGTTTGATCGGAAGCTGTCGACGTGGCGGCGAATGGCGGCGATTATGCGTGGATGGGTAATGCTATTTAGCGATTGCCTGGCTGCGTCATCTGCAAAAACGAGCGCCCCTAGAGCCGCGCGGTCGATTTCGCCATCAGGCATGAGAATGCCTTTGCCAAAGCGTGCAACAGTCTCGGCATATGCCTCAGTTCCCTCAGCCAACACCTCGTGCGCTAGGGTGTCCGCACTTAGCGTATCGGCCCCCAGTTCGCCAAACATTCGGAGAACCGTGCTTTTGCCGGTGGCGATGCCACCCGTTATTCCAATGACTTTGGGCATTTAGCGCAAACTCAAAAACAAGGCCCGGCACCCAATAAAGCACCGGGCCATTTTATTAACTGCGTTTCAAACGAATGCGAACCATCTACTCTTTAGTCTTACGGGTTCGCTTTTTTGTTTTCTCTTCATCGGCTTCCACTTCTGGCTTGGCATCGTCTTCAGTAGTTGCCTCAGTAGGCTCAGACACGGCTTCAACCGCCGGTTCCTCTTCGACAATCTCTGTTATAGACTCTGCAACCGGCTCGGAAACATCCTCAGCCTGTTCAGCCACGGGCTCGGAAATGATTTCTTCCTCGAAGTCCTCGGCCTCCATCAAAGCCTCGGCCTCCTCGATAGCCTGCATCTTAGCAGCCCTGGCTCGACTCTTTTTCTTTGCGGGCTTTTCAGAGCTTTCCTGCACAGAAGATGTAAACTCGCCGAGTTGCCCGCCAATGAGATCGCCGATAGTGGTGCGCGACTCACTTCGACTCTGCGTATATGCCCGCACATCCGGCTCATCGCGCACAATGCGCTCAGGCGGAGGCAGAAGCTGACGCAGCGACAAAGTCATGCGGCGCTCGTCGGGACGAAGGTCGATAACTTTAACGTCAATTTCCTGACCGACGCTCACAACATCTTCGGGCTTATTGATGCGCTTATGGGCAAGCTCCGCATTTGGAACGATAGCCTCGACGCCGCCCTCGACTGCTGCGAATGCGCCAAATGGAACAAGGCGCGTTATGGTCACTTTGATAGTGTCGCCAACTCTGTGTATTCGACGAATCTCTTCCCAAGGATCGGGCAGTATCTGACGCAGACCCAACGACACGCGTCCCTGATCCAAATTGAGCTTTAGAACCATAACCTGCATACGCTGGCCGACTTTGACTACATCGGACGGATGATTGATTCTGGTCCAAGACATTTCGCTGACATGCAGAAGTCCATCGACTCCTCCAAGATCGACGAATGCGCCGTAATCGGTGATTCTTCGAACAATACCTTCGCGAATCTGGCCTTCGGCAAGCGAGCCAATGGTCTGCTTGCGCATCTCCTCATGCTCTTCTTCAGCGGCCTGCCTATTGGAGAGAACGACTTTTCTGCGCTCCCGATCCACTTCGATAACCTTAAAAGGCATGGATTGCCCAATGAATTTATCGAGATTCTTAAGCTTTCCGCTTCCCACATGCGAGGCCGGCACAAATCCACGTATTCCAAGATCGACCACGAGCCCACCTTTTACACGGTCGGAAACCATTGCCTTTATGACTTCCTTGTCGTGGAAGGCTTTTTCAACGCGATCCCATGCGTTCTCAAAATCTGCTCTCTTTTTGGACAGAATCGGGCCACCTTCATGGCTGTCGGCTTGAACAACGTAGACCCGTATCTTCTCGCCCACGCTCACCACGTCTTCCGGGTTGACGCCGGAGTCGCGCGAAAGTTCATGAGGTTTTATCGAACCCTCGCTCTTTGTGCCGACATCTACCAGCACACCTTCGCGGTCGATATGCACAACAACCCCATCAACAACTTCGCCCTCGCGCAAAGCCTTAAACGCACCGCCATACTGCTCGCCGGCTTCTGCGGCCATCGCAGCTTCCATCGTCATAGGCTCTTCTTCGACTGCTGGCGCTTGCGCGACAGGCTCATCAACCTTAGTTTCCGGCTCAGTGGTCGGTTCCGAAACAGGGCACTCGCCCTCTCCTGTCTGGCTTCCGCCAAACGGGGTCTCGGACAACTCGTGGTAAGGACCAGATATCTGCTCCTGCTCGATCTTCTCGTCGGACATTAAAAAACACTCCTTGTCGCGAAAGCCGAAGCTCTCGCGGGTTAGTCATCCCGCACCTAAATTCCGCAAGTTCGGGAAGGTTACAAATGTCGGCATAGTAACAAAAGCAAGGAAGGCTGCCGACATGGCTGTAAGCGGACCCAGCCAAACGCGATTCCCTGCCAACACAATATGATAGTAGGTTCATCAGTTGACGTCAAATTTTGTTGCGATGGTGCAATGTCACATCCACGAAAACTAATCTGAGGGTGTTACCCTCAGACTCCCATAAGGGGCGCTGCCCCTTAACCCCGCTGTGGACGCAGTCCCCAGACCCCATACGCTTAAAATTAAGCCCCCATTTGAGGGCTAAATTTTAAGAATTTGAAGGTCCAGGAAACTAAGTTTACTGGCAGAGTCCAGAGACAGAGTCTCTGGTGGGGATTGGGGCAAAGCCCCGGAATAGATCCCAATGATATGACATCCGCCCCACCCTCACGAAAACGATTGCCGGGCTTGGTATAATCGTGCTACTGAATTTACATACACTGAAAGGACCAGCGAAATGTATATCGTTACCGGGGGATCGGGTTTTATAGGAAGTCAGTTGGTAGAAGCACTCAACGAGAAGGGCATCACCGATATAATCGTAGTCGATTCCATCGGCAAGGACGATGAGAAATATAAAAATCTCTGTGATTTGCAGATAGCCGATTATTACGACCGCGACGAGTTCAGAAATCTCATATCCAGCGGCAAGTTAAAATACGACGTGAAAGCCATATTGCATCAAGGCGCATGTGCCGACACGATGGAAACCGACGGTCGTTATATGCTGGACAACAATTTTACTTTCTCCAAAGCCGTGCTACACTACGCGCTGGATAATAAAATTCCGCTGGTCTATGCATCCAGCGCGGCGACATACGGCGGAGAAACCACGTTTATTGAAGACACAAAATTCGAGAAGCCGCTCAATGTCTATGGGTATTCAAAGCTGGTTTTTGATCAATATTTAAGACACATCATGCCCAGTGCCCAAAGCACCGTCGTCGGACTGCGATATTTTAACGTATACGGCCCCAGGGAAACTCACAAAGGCAAAATGGCCTCAATGGTGTATCAAATATTTCTACAGCTAAAAAATACCGGCAAGGCTAGACTCTTCGAAGGAACGGATGGATACGGTGACGGCGAGCAGCGCAGGGATTTTGTCTCAGTTGAAGATGTAGTAAAAGTAAATCTATTCTTCGCAGAAGGGCCGATTAAAAAAGGCATCGTCAACTGTGGAACGGGCCAAAGTCG
>JAEWSK010000218.1 GCA_023398345.1 Armatimonadota bacterium
GAAGAAAAGGCAAGGGCGAGAGCGTATGGGTAGCACATTTTCTTTGCTATATTCTCCGCGAACTCGCAAAACTGCTCGATTGTATCGCACAGCAGTCGACATGCCCGAGCAAAAGCTATATCAACGATACAGCTTTGAGATATCAAGCGGAGTACGACCTTGTAAAGCATGCGCTCAACGAGCGATGTTGGGACGGCAAATGGTATATCCGCGGAATTCGCGACGATGGCGACGTGATCGGATCATCACGCAACAAAGAAGGCAGATGCTTTATGAACGCCCAAAGCTGGGCGGCAATTTCCGGGGTTGCTGACGACGATCGAGCAAAGATGGCAATGGACTCAGCCGACAAACTGTTGACAACTTCACGAGGGCCAAAGATTCTTTCCCCAAGTTATACACAGGTAGACGCGGGAGTTGGGCTTGCCACACGGTGTGTTG
The DNA here is from genome assembly GCA_023398345.1 of Armatimonadota bacterium. Taxonomy (GTDB): domain Bacteria; phylum Armatimonadota; class UBA5829; order UBA5829; family UBA5829; genus DTKD01. The sequence goes on from JAEWSK010000218.1 coordinate 442, forward strand.
CCGGCAAAAAAGAAAACGGCGCAATATTCAATCATGTGGCCGCGTGGGCAATCCTTGGTAACTGCGCAATTGGAGAAGGCAACAGGGCGTATAGCTATTACAGAAAAACTTTACCAATGGTGCAATCAGCTCCCGACCCAGATTTGTATAAGATGGAGCCATATGTCTATTCAGAGTATGTCACAAGCGACGACCATCCAACATTCGGCCAAGCCAGCCATTCGTGGCTGACCGGTTCTGGCGTATGGATGTTCAGGGACGGCCTAGACTACATACTCGGCATAAGGCCAACCTACGATGGCCTTATCGTAGACCCATGCATTCCCGATAGCTGGGACGGCTATAAAGTTACGCGCAAATTTAGAGGCGCGACATATGAAATAGAAGTTCGCAACCCGAATAATGTGCAGCATGGCGTTGCAAAACTAGAAATAGACGGCAAAGCAATTGAAGGCAACGTGCTGCCGGTGATTCAGAAAGGAAGCACGGCAAAAGTGTTGTGCGTAATGGGAAGTATATAATGACGCAGCTTAATATTGATGAGTTGAATGCTCGAATAATGGCACTGCAAAAGTATCTCGCTGCAAATGATATTGACACGGCGATATTGAGCCAAAGTTCGGACATATATTACTATTCCGGCTCACTGCAGCCGCTTTATCTTGTTGTGCCGGCATCAAGTGAGCCATTTGTGCTCGCAAGAAAGGCAACGACCCGCATATCTATTGACTCACCGCACATTGCTATAGACAGATTTACAAACGGCAAAGAGTTGGCTGCATCGATTGCAGGCAGGGGCTTGGAACGCGCACATCGAATTGGGCTAACACTCGACACGCTTTCATATACTTCGGCAAATAGACTCGCAAAGCTATTTCCAAACGCCGAGTTAGTAAATATAGCATGGGATTTGCGCATGATGCGCGCAGTCAAGTCGGAATCTGAGATTGCGACTCAAGCAAAAGCAGGCGAGATAATGGCAAAAGTGCCCGATATTGTAAAGACAGCTCTGACGCCTGGAATGACCGAACTTGAGTTGAGCGCGATGTTGGAGAGCTACTTCCGACTAAATGGACATGCGGTCGTAGTGCGAAGCCGACGCGAAGAAGTTGGCGCAATTGCTTTCGGGGTCTGCTCATCCGGTAAAAACAGCCTTGCAGGCAACAAATTTGAAGGCATTTGCGCCGGAGCCGGACTTTCCGCCGGATCTGCATACGGAGCCAGCAAAGACGTAATTGAAAGCGGCGTCCCGATTATACTCGACTTCGCGTTTAATCTTGACGGATATATCGTGGATCAGACGCGAATGGCATCCATAGGCCAGCCGTCGAATCAAGTTCTTAAGGCCTATGAAGATATGGCGCAAATTGAAGAAAAACTCGCATCAATGCTGCTTGCCAGCACAGCGTGGGAGGATATTTATTACCGCGCCGTCGAAGATGCAAATGCGGCAGGGTATTTTGACACATTTATGGGAATGGAGCCCGAACGAGTCAGCTTTATCGGCCACGGCGTCGGATTGGAACTCGACGAGCCTCCGTTTATTGCCCCCAAGATGAAATTTCCACTCGAAGCGGGGATGGTTCTCGCACTGGAACCAAAAGTTTCGCTGCCGGGCATTGGCGTAATCGGCATAGAGGACACTTATATTGTCGAAAAAAACGGCGCAAGGCCGATCACTCTCGCCGACAGAGACTTTATAATAGTCTAAATTTGGCGTAAATCGGCATTTGACGGCTACTAGCCTATTTGACATAGCGCTGGAGCCTGATGTAAACTTTGCTCACACAAATGTCTCCAGGAGAATAGGATGTACGTTGGTAGAATCGTGGCCGTCGGAAAAACCGATCAGCCGTTTGTCGCATATCGAGTGTCATCGAGATCATTTCCAAATCGCGTTGCACGCATTACTTCAGTCGGCGTTGCAATACAGCCGCTTGACCCAGAGGACATGAAACGCAATCCATATATTGCATATAACTGTCTTCGCGTCTCATCCAATGGCATAGTGGTCTCAAACGGATCGCACACCGACCCAATTTTCGATAAGATCGAAGCGGGCGTTGCGCCTGATGCAGCAATTCAGCAAGTGCTAACGGAGATGGGCTATGAGCGTGATGACTACAATACGCCCCGCATCGCAGGTGTCGTCACAGACTCAGTGGGCTTTATTGGAACCGTTCGCGCCGATGGCGTTGAAGTATCCAGCTTCGAACTCGAAGAAAACTCATGTCATTTCATTTGCACATATGAGCTGGATCGCGTCGAAAGCAAAGGCGTTCCATTTGTGGCTCAAACGCCAGACGAAGCCGCAAATTACATTGTGGATGGTGGCGTGTTTAAGGACCTAGATCAGCCGATTTGCTCGGCTGCATGGATGGGGTCGTCAGCCGTCTATAACCCGCATGAGTAAGTCTGCAAAGAGGCTTTGTGCCTTTTGCAGGGCAATCTCAAGTATGCTATAATCAACACGCACGCACCCGTAGCTCAGTGGATAGAGCGTCTGCCTCCGGAGCAGAAGGCCGCGCGTTCGAATCGCGCCGGGTGCGCCATTGCTTTAATTGTTCAATCGGCCTTGGATAAATCCAAGGCCGACGCGATATATAAAGCTAGAACTTATGCCTCACGTTCGTCCTCGATAGATCACTTATGGCCATAATATCGGCATTCACCGGCTCGCCCGCACAATTGAGTTGTGTGCCGTCGGCAACCACTGCGGAAGTAACACGACCATTATCGGTGCGCACGTATGTTACCAACCCATCAGTTTCAAAGTTGAGGAATCTAACACAACCGCGCTTGTCAGCTTCGATATAATAATCAACACGACCATCTTTGAACCGAATCGCCATTGCGGTTATTTTAGCGCCGGAGTCGGATGTGGCGGTTAATGGCTCCACGCTGACCACGGGACAGTCTGCGCTTTTAGGCGTCGGATATAAGACATACGCAAAGTTCGTCGAACCAGCAAGTTTCTTTGAAAAGATAGGAGTCGGGATCGGCTTGCATTCGTAAGTATTTGGAATGTGCATCCAGCCTTGAAAAACCGGATTCTTTTCTCCGGTAGCAATGCGCACACTTAAGGCATCATCAGCAAGCGGTATTATAGAAAGATTCGGCCCCTGCTCATCGGTCGTAAAAATCGACTTCCTATAATTGTCGATTTTTGCTCCGCCGGCGTCGATGTGGAACATGCTATCGTAGCAATGCGATTTGTCGTCAGATGAAATCAGTGAGTCCTTAATAATCCAGTATTCCGGTTTTACGAAAAACACGCTTCGAATGTGCTTGACGCGCACAGATTTATCCTCAGCGTAGCCGTCATCATAAGAACTGTTCGCATAGTCAAATTTTGCATTTGACGCCCACTTGATCGGCATTGGTTTCGTCAGAACATATTCCGTTCTCGGTCGTCCCCTGCGGTGCTGTTCCTGACCGTCTACCATAATCGTATTGTGTGCTCGCGTCGAAAGCATGTATTTACGCCATTCTGAGTTATCGTAATGATACCTGCCGGGATCAACAAGCATATACTTACCATAGGCATAGATCACACAGCCAAGAGCGTCCTCATGCTGATGTGAATAACCAAACGGCCCGGCATCGAACAGCATATAAAGATCGCTCATCCCCCAACCCGTGCGCATCACGATGTGGCCACAAAAAGGCATTGCAATCGATTTCAAATCCGGCACTTTTCCGCTCTTACCTGATGATGCAACCCACTTGTAATCCGAACGATCGGGGAAATATTTTAATGCGCGATTCAATATCGATTTGATGCAGGTAGACTCAGCATCATTTAATCCAGGCATGTATCCGTCCGGCATAGAAGCGC
>JAEWSK010000291.1 GCA_023398345.1 Armatimonadota bacterium
ATACTTAACTATGGTCATACGGTCGGCCATGCGATTGAAGTGTTGAACGGCTACGGTCGATACCGGCACGGAGAGGCGTCGTCGATTGGAATGGTGACTGAAGCGCTGCTGTCCGAGCAATTGGGTAAGGCTCAGCCTGGATTGGCACGCGAGGTGGCAAGATTGTTGGCAAAGATGCGTCTGCCGATTATGATGGACGCCTCGCTTTGCACAAATAATATGCTTATAGCTGCGCAGTTGGACAAAAAGACGCTGGGTGGAACGCTGCGCCTGGCGCTGCCGGATAAGATTGGTGGTTGTTCGATAGTCGAGGTCACAAGTGAAGCTTTGGCCGATGCTATTGAAGCTCATAGGCGGTGGAGGCCGTGAGGCTTTGACTGAATGTTGCATGTCGTTTAATTGCTACGGAGGGCGAAGGCTTGATAGGCCAGATTATCAACTATCGCTACGAAGTTCTTGAAAAAATTGGTGACGGAGACGTTTTTTCTGTCTATAAGGCCCGTGACAAGGTGCTTAACAGACTTGTTGCATTAAAGTCTATTCGACTGGAAAATACGGGCTTTACTGCCGCTGTTCGAGCGGGGTATCAAAATGTTGCCGCGTTGGATCATCCATTTATTGCACGCGTGCTTGAGGCGGATGTGACATCGGAGCAGTCATTTGTGGCTTGCGAGTATGTTCGCGGGATTAATGTCAAAGATAGGGTTTCCCGCGCAGGCGCGATGCAAGTTCCATTAGCGCTGGACATAATAGTCCCCGTCCTGGAGGCTTTGGAGTATGCCCATGCGAATCGCGTTGTGCATGGGGATCTTCGCAGTTCAGATGTTATCGTCAGCACTGACGGAGAGGTGAAAGTTACCGATTTCGGCCTTGCATCTGCGCTTAGAGCTTGTCCTGAAATAGCCGACAAGCTGGGGACAAGATCGGTTCACTACGAAGCTCCTGAGATTGCAGAAGGCGCCGCACCGTCGGTTAGCTCTGATCTTTACTCCGTCGGCGTGATACTTTATGAGATGCTCACCGGATCTTTGCCATTTGAAGGCCCAACTGCTGTTGCAGTGGCCCTAAAGCAGGCAAAGGAGACTCCAGTAGCCCCGCGTGCGCTCAATACGGCTGTTCCTAAGTCGCTTAGCGATTTAGTGATGCGTGCGATCGACAGAGTGGCCGATGAGCGATTTCCCAACGCAAGCTCGATGCTTGCCGATGTTCGTTCGATTCGAGATGCGCTCCGTGTGGGCAAGCCGATAAGTGTGCCTCAGCCTTCGGTTTCTGCACGATTGGAACCGGAAGAGGAGCGCGAGAACGAAGGGTTGCTCGGACGATCGGCGTATTTGTGGCTGACGGGCGCTTTTGTGCTTGTAGTTGTGCTTGCTGGCATGCTGACTGTTTATTTCAACACTCGGGATACAAAGATTGTTGTGCCAAACATACTGGGGATGACTGTTGAGGAAGCCACCGAGAAGGCACAGGATGCAAACCTCACACTAGAGCAGGACGACTCAGGCGAGATTTACAGCAATGACTACGATGAAGGCACAATAGCATTTCAATTTCCTGGCGCAAATGCAAAAATTCCGCGTGACAAAGCTGTGCTAAAATACAAAGTAAGTAAAGGCCCCAGCACCAAGCGCGTGCCGGATCTTATTGGCCGACTGGAGACTGACGCATATCAAACTCTTCAGGACGCCGGATTTACAATAGGCAAGGTGACAACTGAGTATAACGATAAGATTCCCGTTACGGCGGTAATAAAGCAAGATCCGGAAAAAGACGCAATGGCTTCGCCGGATAGTCCGATCAATCTTGTGTTGAGTCTTGGCCCAAAACCCGAATCTAGGGATGAGTCAGTTCAGGACGACACTGGTTCATTGGATGCAAGAGAGCGCAATTTTACTGTTTCCGTGCGAGTGCCGTCGAATGCCGACGCGCAGCAGGAAGTGCGCATTGTAGTTGACGACGACCGCGGTGAGACCGTAGTTGTCCAGGAGTATCATGATGCAGGCGATCAGTTCGAGCAGGATGTGACCGCCTATGGTGACAGAGTTCGCATACGAGTATACGTGGGCGGACATGTTGTGAGTGATAAGAGTTATAAATGAGCAGACAAATTGAGATACATCCGTCGCTGTTATCGGCGGACTTTAGCAATTTAAGCAAGGCAGTTGCCAGTGTGGATGACTGCGCACAAGGAATCCATTGCGATGTTATGGACGGGTGCTTTGTGCCGAATATCACATTTGGACCGCTTGTAGTTAAGGCAATTAAGCCGTATACGAAGCTTCCACTATGCTGCCATTTGATGATTGAGCAGCCGGAGCGCTATATAAATGCGTTTGTTGAGGCGGGAGCGGCGGAGATTACAGTGCATGCCGAAGCGTGCATTCATCTTCATCGCACTCTTCAGCAGATCAAAGCAGCAGGTGTTCGAGCCGGTGTTGCCTTGAACCCGTCAACTCCGCTGTGCATGGTAGAAAACGTGTTTTCGGACATGGACGTTTTGCTGATTATGTCAGTCAATCCCGGCTTTGGTGGGCAAAGCTTTATAAGCGGTATGCTTCAAAAGATTGGATTTGCTCGACAGATGGCTGAAGAACTCAACCCAGAGCTTGATATTGCCGTAGATGGCGGTGTCGATATAAAAACAATATCCGACGTCGCTGCCGCGGGCGCAAATATTCTAATTGCAGGGACTGCTGTTTTTGGGAATCCGTCTGGCGTTGTGGATGCATGCGCCGCATTAAAAGCAGCGGCCGACAGGCATGAATAGTGAATGACACCGATTATATGCGTCTGGCGTTGCGACTTGCAAAGCGCGGCAGGACAAGCCCTAACCCTATGGTTGGGGCGGTTGTCGTTAAGGACGGCGTTGTTGTAGGAAAGGGCTATCACCCTTGCGCCGGCAAAGATCACGCCGAGGTGTTCGCGCTGCGCGATGCCGGCAATATGGCCGCTGGCGCGACCCTTTATGTGACTCTCGAACCGTGCTGCCATATTGGTCGGACGCCGCCATGCACCGATGCGATTATCAAATCAGGCGTGGCGCGAGTGTTTGCTGCGATGGCTGATCCTGATGTCAAAGTGTCCGGTATGGGATTTGCCCGCCTAAGAGAGTCCGGAATTGAAGTCGAATGCGGGCTGTGCGAATCTGAGGCAATTGCACTCAACGAGGCATATATAAAGCATCGCACTACATCTTTGCCGCTGGTAATATTAAAATCGGCGATGAGCCTTGACGGCAAAATTGCAACGAGAACCGGCAATGCAAAATGGATCACAGGTGAACCATCTCGCGCTTATGCGCATAAAATAAGACGTCAGGTGGACGCGATAGTTGTGGGGGCGAACACCGTTCGTGTTGATGACCCTCGTTTATCAGCTCGATCGGGGTGTCGGTCATATTTCCCGACTCGCATTGTTGTAACAAACAGCGGCAATGTTTCTGTTGATGCAAAATTGTTCTCAGAGCCCGGCTGTTCTATTGTTGCTGCGTCAAAGCATGCCGATAAACAGTCGCTTAAGAAACTTGAGCAGCAAGGCGCGCGTATAATCACTTTGGAAGACCATGCCGGGCGGGCGTCGATGGCCGATCTGATGCGCCAGCTTGCTGAGATGGGCTGCCTGTCTGTTCTAATCGAAGGTGGTGGCGAACTAGCGGCATCGGCACTAGAAGAGCGCGTTGTCGATAAGGCGCTTTTTTTCTATGCGCCGCGAATTATAGGCGGACGCGACGCCGTAAGTGCGATTGGTGGCCTTGGAGCAAAAGATGTTGCGCATGCGATCACTCTCGATCGAATGCGCGTAAGGCGTTTTGGTGAGGATATAGCTGTCGAAGGCTACGTTGTTTATCCGTCGTGAGGATTTATGTTCACTGGTCTCATTGAAGAATTGGGGACGGTAAAAAGCCTGACACGCGGCATGGTCGGCACGCTTGTCGTTGTCGGACCGAAGATTGCTGAATCTGTTAAGATTGGTGATAGTGTCGCAGTAAACGGCTCATGTTTAACGGTGACGTCAATTTCTGGCGTGGAACTTGCATTTGAAGCCGTGCCTGAGACATTTTCTCGCACGACACTAGGTGATCTAGCGCCGGGCCAAACGGTCAATCTTGAATCCAGCCTTAAAGCCGGTGAGCCTATTGGCGGTCATTTCGTTCAAGGGCATGTGGACGGAGTCGGCACGGTTGTCAGTTCGCGCTCGTTGGGTGAGTCACGAGTTATTCGCATCAACGCGCCAGCCGATGTTTTGCGATATGTTGTTGAAAAGGGCAGCATCGCAATTGACGGCATTAGCCTTACAGTGGCTTCATGTGACAGCATGGGGTTTACTTTGGCTGTTATCCCGCATACGCTTGATGCAACGACGCTGCATACCAAGCAAACTGGTGATAAGGTAAATCTTGAGGCGGACATACTGGGCAAATACGTTGAGAAAATGCTTGGTCGATTACAAGTATCATCTGTAACTGAAGAACTTCTGCGTGATGCAGGTTTTATGTGATAAGAAGGTGTATTGGCGCTTATGAAAGACGAAAGTAACGTCTTAGCAACTATTCCTGAAGTTCTTGAAGAGCTTCGGGCCGGCAGAATGGTCATAGTCGTTGACGACGAAGATCGCGAAAATGAAGGCGATTTTATTATGGCCGCTGAGAAAATCACGCCCGATGCCGTCAACTTTTTGACCAAGTATGGGCGTGGCATGATTTGTGTGCCGACGACTGACGAACGTTTGGAAGAGCTTGGTCTGCCTGATATGGTGGATCATAATACAGCAAAGCTTGGCACTGCATTTACTGTTAGCGTAGATGCGGTTCATGGCACAACGACCGGCATCTCAGCATCGGATCGAGCGATTACGATCAAGACATTTGTAGATCCAGATGCAAAACCCGAAGACCTTGCGCGGCCAGGTCATATTCACCCGCTGCGTGCCGAAGAAGGCGGAGTGCTGGTTAGAGCAGGTCACACTGAAGCTGTTGTCGATCTTGTTCGACTGGCGGGTATGGGTTCGGCCGGTGTGCTTTGTGAGATTCTCAGCGATGATGGCTCGATGGCGCGGCTTCCTGAGCTTCGTGAAATCGCGGCAAAGTGGAACATGAAAATAGCTACCATTGCCGATCTTATCAAATATAGGCGTGTTAACGAGCGCCTTGTGTTTAAGTTTGCAACTTGCCGAATTCCGACGCAGTACGGCGAGTTTATGGCGCATGGCTATCAAGCGACGGTAGAGTCTAGCCCGTATATTGCGATGGTGATGGGCGATGTGTCAGACGGCGAGCCGACGCTGGTTAGAATTCACTCCGGCTGTCTTACAGGCGATGTGTTGGGTTCGCTTCGCTGCGACTGCGGTGAACAGCTTCATGAATCTATGCGTATGATTGCCGAAGAGGGCAAAGGCGTTCTGCTCTATATTTATCATCAAGAGGGCAGGGGAATCGGCTTAGTAAATAAGCTTAAAGCATATGTGCTTCAGGATCATGGGGCCGACACGGTCGAAGCAAATCACATGTTGGGTTTTCCTGGCGACATGCGCGATTATGGCCTTGGTGCGCAGATCCTTGTTGATCTCGGACTTAGGAAAATTCGCGTGTTGACAAATAATCCCGGTAAATTGGCTGGTTTGCAAGGATATGATCTTGAAATAGTCGAGCGCGTGCCGCTTGTTTGTCAGCCTAATGCCGACAACTCTCGGTATCTAAACACAAAACGCGAAAAGATGGGCCATGTGCTCGACGAGAAACTTTTTCATTGTCAGTGCGACGAATGCTCAGACGAGTAAAGCGTAATTGAGGAGGTAATGGGAAATTGCCGAAGACATACGAAGGTAAATTAATAGCCGAGGGGTTGAAGTTTGGTATAGTCGCAAGCAGGTTCAACGAATTTATTACCAACAAACTCCTTGAAGGCTCCGTCGATGCGCTGAAACGACATGGCGCGGACGAATCGGACATCGCAATCGCATGGGTTCCAGGTGCGTTCGAGATACCTATGATTGCAAAAAGAATGGCAGATAGTGGCAAATATGACGCTGTTATCTGTTTAGGTACGGTGATTCGTGGTTCGACGCCGCACTTCGACTACGTTGCGTCCGAAGTATCAAAGGGCGTTGCGCAAGTGGGTTTGCAGGCGTGTCTGCCCGTCATATTTGGGGTAATAACAACCGATAATATCGAGCAGGCAATTGAGCGCGCGGGCACTAAGGCGGGCAACAAGGGCTTCCAAGCAGCCGAATCCGCGATTGAAATGGCCAATCTACTCAAAAGCATGGGGTAGTCGATGAAGAGATACATATCTTATGTAGCTGTGTTTGTGCTTGGTTTTCTCGTTTGCGCGTGGAGCATTAATCACTTCTATGGCTCCCCGACGCAGTTTTCTGCTCAGTCCGGTGGGCCGGTTTCGCACAACGGGCTCAAAATTGTTGGTCGTGGACAAGACAATCCGATAAGATCAGCGGCGAGCAAGGTGAGTCAGTATGTTGTCAATATCGACACGATAGGTCGCCCTATCCAGCAGCCGACAGATATGTTTGGCATGATCTTTGGCGGGCCGCGCCAGATAATTCCAAAGGGCCAAGGCTCCGGTGTTATCTTTACACCCGATGGCTATATCGTCACAAACAATCACGTCATAAAAGACGCCGCGAAGGTGACGGTTATGCTCAAAAACGGCAGAAAGTATTCGGCAAAGTTAATTGGCCGCGATGCGCGAACGGACTTGGCCGTCATTAAGATTGACGCTAAGGCATTGCCGTATGCCACATTTGCCGATTCCGATACTGCGCAGGTCGGCGACTGGGTTATTGCCGTGGGAAGCCCATTGGGTTTTGAGTCGTCCGTAACGGCCGGAGTCATCAGCGCGACAAAGCGCAGCGTGGGCGGTATGGTATCCGAGCGTCTGATTCAGACGGATGCTTCAATTAACCCCGGCAACAGCGGCGGTGCGCTTGCCGACTTGGATGGAAAAGTTGTTGGCATAAACGTGCTTATTGCATCGACATCCGGTGGTAGCGTGGGCATCGGCTTTGCAATACCAAGCAACCTCGTTCGCACTATCGCTAACAAGCTCAAGACCAGCGGCAAAGTGGTGCATCCATGGCTGGGCGTGTCATATATTCCACTTGATATTTATAGATCTCAAGCCGAGACCAGCACTATGCCAATTGTGTCTGGAAACGGTGTTGTAGTAAATGGTATTATGCAAAACAGCCCCGCTTCTCGTGCCGGGCTACAAAAAGGCGATGTCATTCGCAAGATTGATGGCAAGCCGATATCGGGCAGCACAAAAGCGAACCGCGGATACGTTTTGCTCAATGAAGAAATCGAGAAAAAAGGTGTCAATGACACTGTCTTACTCGATGTATTGCAAGTAAGCTCCGGGCGAACAGTGAAACTCAAAGTTAAGCTTGGCGAAATGCCTGTAAATTTAACTGCCCCGCAGGAGCAGCCTTGAGATCGGGGCAATCGTGAAAATCGGCGTTATCAGCGATACACATGGCAGCATTGCGGCATTTCGCAAGGCATGCGAATATTTCGACGGCGTGGAGATGATTCTCCACGCCGGAGATGTGCTTTATCATCCCCCGCGCCTCGGCTGTGGCGAAGGCTACGATATTCCTGCACTTGTGGACGCGCTCAATGACCTCTCAATTCCCGTCGTAATTGCGCAGGGCAATTGTGACGCGCAAGTCTACGAAGAGCTACTTCAAATGCCGGTTCAGTCGCCATATGCCTATGTTTCTGTCAAAAACTTAAACATAGTTGTAAATCATGGCCACATGCTGACGCGGCAGCAAATGGCTGAATTAGCTGGGCGATATAAGGCGGATTACTTTATATCAGGTCACACCCACGTCCCAGTCTTGGAGAATATCGAAGGCTGTGTTCTTATGAATCCCGGCAGCCCCGCTAGATCAAAATATGAGATCGACGGCAAGATTATTCAGACAGTAGGTATTATAACCGAGTCCGGTGCGAGCATTGTTGACATAGATTCGGGCACAACTCTGTTTAGTATTGCGCGTTAATCTTGGTCATCTTTGCGTAACCCAAACTTGTCATTTCTTCTTTGAGTCTGGGGCTGAAAACCTCAGAACGACACTTCTGACGTGCAAAGTCCCAGATTCGTTGTTCCGATCACTCGCCACTGCTTTGTAGGAATAATGAGCATGTGATATGCGTTTTGCTGTACAAGTTCGAGAGTTATGTCTCTATCATAAAACTCGACGCCCGCCGGGTGCTTGAGCGTTACGTGTAACATGACAGTGGCCTCATTGTTCTTGATTCTAATAGATGGCTTTGAGGTTGTTATTAAATATTCGGGTTCGTCTTTTATAGCCTGGGCTATTAGGATTCGGAGGCGGTCGTAGTTGACGCCTGCATCATCGTTATAATCCGGCGAAATGCAGGAAATCACTGCTGTTACATTGCGATCCTGCACGGCTTTAATGCCGCTAGCTATAAAATCTCGCACTTTCGCGTTGTCACTTCGTCTGTCCAGCGTAATAAATGCAACGCATAAATAGCCGATAGCGATTATAGTTATTGCGATCAATATCGCTTTGCGCATGCCGTTTACCTCTATCTGCAAGACTGCCTAAGGCAGGAATTTGTTTCTGACCGCTCGAAGTCATTACCCAAGAAAATGATAACACCCGACTGGCAACCGATAATATCTGAGATTATAACAGTGCCCGGCATTGCGATGGTTGTGGGCGCGGTCGATGCCGGCAAAACGCGATTTTGCCATGAACTTTCAATGGCGGCATTTGAAGCGGGTGTGCCGACTGCCGTCGTGGATGCTGACATTGGCCAATCGGAGATTGGAGCACCGGGAACTGTCGGAATGGCGATTGTGGATCGATGTGTCGAGTCGCTTTCGGAGCTTAAAGCAAAACGGCTTCATTTTGTCGGTGCAACAAATCCTGCCGAGCACATGCTTGAATGCGTTGTCGGCACAAAGCGTATGACCGATGCGGCGCTTGCGCTTGGCGCTAAAATGGTTGTGTTGGACACGACCGGTCTTGTGGGTGGTCAAATCGGTCGCCGCCTTAAAACTTCCAAGATCGATTTAGTGCGTCCAGACTACTTAATTGGCATCGAAAAAAAGAATGAAATCGATCACCTGCTGCTCCCGTTTGCTCACGTATCTTCGATGAAAGTAAAGCGAGTTATTTCTTCTGAAGAGGCAAAGCGAAAGCTTGTAGAATTTCGCACTGCGCGACGACGCTCGAATTACTATAGGCATTTTGTCGATGCGCAAAGCTATCTGATCCGCCTTGACGACGTGAGCCTTTGGAACACGTGGCTTGGCGCGGGCAGACTGATGAAATGGCAGTATATTAAAACCATTGAGGACACAATAAAATGCCCTGTGATGCATGTCGAAGTTACCGGCCGGGGTATTTATATAGTCTCTGAGCGTCATTGCTCAATGAGCAATCGCAGCGATCTTGAGGAGCAGTTTAAGACCGCCCATATAATCACAACTACAGCCGCAGCGTTTGAAAACGTATTGGTGGGCTTTGCCGATGAAAATGCGAATACGATCAACGTCGGCTTGATCCAGGCAATCGATTTCAAACGCAGATTCATGTCTATTATTTCCCCAATCAAGACCGTCTCGCCCGTGAAAATAATTCAGTTTGGCTCGATTCGTGTTAACAGAGAGGGCGAGGAACTCGGCTCAATCAAGCCGGGAGAGATTTAATTGGCCTCACCGGCCTAATATGTAATACACCCTTTGACGCATTTGCTCGCAAGACCTCCACTCAAGCGGAAGGATTTATATCTTTGCGCGCGCAAGTTGCATTATAGATGATTACTCTATACATAGTACGCCACGGTCAGACTGTGGATAATTTGGAAAATCGCATCCAAGGCCATACCGATTCGCCCCTGACTGATCTTGGCGTCAGGCAGGCTGAGGCGGTAGCTGAGAGGCTATCAGACGAGTCATTCACGGCCATTTATTCAAGTGATTTAGGCCGGGCCGTGCGCACCGCCGAGATTATTGCGTCGCGCCATAAGCTTTTGGTGAAAACAATACCGCTGGTGCGCGAAATATATCTGGGTATAGCGCAGGGATTGACTGCATCGGAGTTCGCGGCGCAGTATCCGGAAGAGTATCGTTTGTGGAGCACTCGATCTGTTGCAAATCGGCCACCTGGGGCTGAGTCAATTGAGGATCTGACCGCCAGATGCGCGGAGTTTATCGAGTTTGTGCTTCGTGAGCATCCTGGCGGTGGCAAAATTGCAGTCATAGGGCACAGTGGCTCTCAGCGGGGGCTTATTTGTGCTGCACTGGGAATGCCGGTGAGCTACTATCCATCGCTTGGCGTCGCAAATGCCGCATTAAGCATAGTTGAACTCGGCGAGCGAAGAGTGCTTCGGCTCTATAACGACACATGTCACTTAAGCAGTATAGATGTGACGGTGTCCGATGCAGACGCTGTTTAGTTTACTACTCCAGCAAATCTCAGTTTGCGGCGGTTGCGTGAAGCATGCGCACGTGATATAATCATTGTGGTCGGCGGGGCGTGGCTCAGCTTGGTAGAGCGCTCGGTTCGGGACTG
>JAEWSK010000301.1 GCA_023398345.1 Armatimonadota bacterium
GGTTCGGTAAGCTAGTAGTGAATTTCATCAAGGACTTTTGCCGCCAACGTGGTCGCCACGACACTCTTTCAGCCAACGTGTATGTAAACAACGAACCCGCAATCAAATTTTGGCTTTCTGTCGGATTCAAAGATACGGGCAGACGAATCCGCATAAAAGATTTGCGCATGATCGAAGCCGAGACAAGCCTGTTATGAGCACAAGTACGGGTTATGCGGGCTTTTTATGTAAGTGTTGTTCTGCTTCTGCGAGTTGTCTGCCGATATACATCGCATGGTTGATATCGGAGATGGCGCAGTCGCGCGCTAGCTCATGCTGGATTCGCTCGGCCTTTGCGGATCGGTATTCGTGAAGAACAAATCCATCGTCTGATATGTGCTGGACGACTATCTCTCCTGCATCTAAATCGACTGTTACCATAAACTGCCCGTTGGGGTCCATTTCGAGCTCAAAGCCCTTGGAGTTTGTGATGCGAATGGCTGCGTCGTATTTCGATGGGTCAATGCTGATCGAGTGGCTTATTACCGACAGTGGGCCGATTTCCAGATTTGCCTTATCTGCAACAATCTGCTGTGCGCTCATTAGGCCATATATGTTTTTTAGCCATGCGTCCAGTGCATTGTGAGTGCGATAACATGCTGTAAGGGTTAACTTCTCATCGTACACTCTGAAAAATAGTGAGGCCAAGCACGGCGCGTCATCCGCGTCAATGTCGCCGTTGCTGTCCCAAAGTGCCAAATAGCAGTCGCGATCCTGCGGGTTTGCGCGCAGCCTTTCGGCAAATTTATCGAGAGAATCAAAGCCATAATACTCTCGAATGCGATTGCCGTATGTGTAGCTGTGATCCTCCGGCAGTGGGCCGTAGAGCATGTCCTTTTGATATTGCAGAATTTCTTCAAGGGAGAATCCAAACTCGCGAAGCTGCGCTTCATCGTCGAGCTTTGGATTGCGGATCACTGCGCGCACATTTTGAAGTTCCTGCCGGTCGCCTTTGCGAAGATGGACAAGATGCCCGAATCTCACCAGTCGGAATATCAACTCGCGCCATGCCGCAAGTGGTGAGTCCGCAACTATGTTGCAATTGCGTGGCTCGCTCGGGTAATGGCTGACATGTACTTCAGGCAGTTCGACATCTATCCGTTCGCGGCTTAACGGTTCGCCGGGCTGAAAACTGCATATAAGTTTGCATAAGTTTTTGCGTGAAACTTCATCATGAATGTCGCCGGCGATGCTGATTCGCGGCTTTTCAACGAACATCTCAGGCTGCACAAGATTGTCTATGATTTTGCGTGTATCTTTAATTCGCGTGACTGCCTCGCCAAGGCTGACAACTTCTTCAAGTCCATTTTCAAAGAACGCAATCAGGTCTTCTTGAGAATTTGATCTGTTCGCTCCGCATATAACAAGATCACGGACTTGGGGGTTATAGAGCAAGTTTCGCAGCAGGTGCGGTATTCCATTGCCGTATAGGTTTCCGATAACTGCAATCTTGGATGTTGCCGGATCTAAATCGACACCCATCTCTTTGAGTTTGCCTATGACGAAATCTATCCGGCTCCAAAGCGTGAGAATACCCAGCCGCCCTCGCGGGTTGACGATATGCAGCTTATCGGCGAAGTGAAGCGGTTTGAACTCTAATTGCTTACTTTCCGGCATTGGTGAAGTGACCTCGTGGCCCACCGACGTTTACAAAACCGCTGTTGAAGTCGCGATACAAGCTCTTATAGTTTTTGATGCGGTGCCACTTCTTTATATAGCCTTCCGGCAAATCCGACACTATCTCGACATCGTTCCAACCGTTGACCAGCGGAAATGCATAGTATGGATACTGCTTGGGCACGTTCTTTACGTAGACTACCTGTATGTGTGAACGTTCCATTCTGGCAAGATAAACCCGGTGCATGCCATCGTTAAGAATGCGAACCACGCTCGAATCGGCTTCTGTGGACTGTTCAATTACCGGCGGAAGCAGTTCGATTGGGTCATCGTAACCGTCGATCCACATCGTGACGTAGCCGTTGAGTTCAAATAAATCGACGTCATGTTCGCGAAGCGCCCATCGGAGGTCTCGCACTTTGAGTATTTCCTGCGTAAGCACGTATCGCTGGGCAGGCGCTATCTCGTCTGTGTGCATTTTCTGCAGCTCGATACCGGCATCTTTATATGGCAGGTCGTCGGGATGCGTGAGCATCGAAACCCGCTGCATATTTGCAATCAACTCATCTACGCCATGTCGTTCGACTTTATTTATTTGCATCTTAACCTCGCCTCAATCTTTTTCTCTGATTTTGTTCTAATCCCATATCGCAAGTCCAGCTACTTCGGCGATTGATGAGACGGTGGCAGTCGGCGCTGGCAAATTGCCATTAAGCACGCTCACAATTGCCTCCGCCTCGCGATCCGGCCTAGCCAACACCCACACTGCGTGCATTCCAAGTTGCAATGCAGGTAAAATGTCATGCGAATACGTGTCGCCGATCATGACGGCTTCGTTTGCTCCGACGCCGAGTTGATTTAGTGACATTTTAAAGTTAGATAAATTCGGCTTGCGCGCACCTGACCTGCAACTCAGCACAATTGATTCCGCCGCTCTAATCACTTCCGGCAGCGCTTTTTCCACGCTTTGATAATACGGGTTCCAAATATCCGAGAGCAGACCTATACGCAATCCACGATTTTTAAGCGCGAGAACGGTTTCGTTTGCGCCGTCGAGTCCGAATGATGCTGATGACTGCATTTCCCATAGCTGGATAATGCCGCGCCTTGCGTCATCGTCTATGGCCCCGAATCGCTCTGCAAGAGCCGTGCAGACATCTTCCGCGCAGGTCAGTTCCGTTGTCATTATAATGGATGCGACATCTGCTGCGCCGACGCCTTCGAGTAGTCCGGCAATGACTTTGTTTGGAGCAACTGGCGGCCCGGTGACAAGCGTTGCGCCAATATCGAATATGGCGGCCTTAGGCTTTGACATCAGACCACTCGACAACTTTTACACCGGACTTGCGCAGCAGATTTATGCCGTTGGCATTGCCCTTGTGGTCTCTTGCGACTACGACCCGCGCGATGCCTGATGACACAATTAGCTTCGCGCATGTGATGCAGACATCGGCATTGACATAGAGCGTTGCGCCTTCGAGTGCAAGCCCGCGCTTTGCGCACTGGCAGATGGCATTTTGTTCGGCATGCACGCAGGCTTTGTATTCTTCTGTGCCTGCGAGATCCTTAAGGCAGTCGCCCGTGTCGCAGCAGTGCTCATGGCCGGATGGGACGCCGTTGTATCCGTGCGACAAAATGCGCCGGTCGATTGTAATCACAGCTCCGACTTTGCGTCTGAGGCATGTCGCGCGTCGTGATATTACATCGACCACTTCCATATAAGTTTCATCAAATGATGGGCGGTTAGACATTATGGTGTAATTCTAACAGGCTGGGCCATTGTTGGCAATTGGCATTTGGCCATGTGATTGATGAATGCTAGCATTTGACCGTTGGCCTGCAGCTTGGTATACTTCTTGCGCTATGGGTGATGATGCAAATATAACCTGTCCCCGACACCCAAAGGAGGTCACGGCGCTGAGGTGCGCATCTTGCGGCGTTCCGATTTGTCCGAAATGCCTAGTGCAGACTCCTGTGGGGATGAAATGCCGAGATTGTGGAACACAGCGCGGCAGCGCCATATTTAGACCGTCGCTTGGTAATATTGCCTTAGCCTCGGCAATTGGTCTGCTTTTGGGGGCAGTTGCCGGATGGGGATTGGCATTTCTAGGGCTGTATGCCTTGTTTTTAGCAGTTGCCTATGGCACTTTTGCCGGTGAAATGATTCTGCGCGCGTCAAATCGCAAGCGCGGAATGAGGATAGAATTGATTGCGAGCGCCTCGCTTGTCGTCGGGGCTATCGGCGGAAGAATGCTCGTGGCGGCGCTTCTAATAAGGTCCGGCGGGCCTTACCCCTTGTTAGGTGTTATCGATGTTATAATAGATTTAGTTGTTCCGTCTCCAATTCCATTGATTTCACTATGTATAGCGGTCGCTAGCGCCGTTGCTCGGATACGTTATATATAATTGAATAAAGACGAACTTGGTTCTGAGTTTTTTATACTTAAGCTTCCATAATGTGTAAACTCCCCAAATAGTTTTGTGAATTTGACATGTACCTCATCCGTCTTCGATTTGACCCGCTGCCTGCCGCTGTGTTAACATAGACTGACATTTTTCCTTAATGTACAGGTGATGAAGAGGACGAAAAAAACGCGGTTTGGATGAACTGAACCATGATCGCGCCACGGGAGTATATGTAGTGACCTCTCGTCCCCAGGACGGAGAGGCATTTTTTTAAGAGGAGCATCCAAGGTGAGAAGCGATGTGTTGCGTAATGGGCTTGAGCGAGCGGCTGCAAGGTCGCTAATGAATGCGATGGGCTACACCGATGAGGAGATGCACCGTCCCTTGATCGGCATCGCCAATTCGTGGAACGAAGTCGTGCCGGGCCACATTCAGCTAGATAGAATTTCAGAAGCGGTGAAGGCGGGCGTTCGCATGGCGGGCGGGACGCCGATGGAGTTTGGCGTTATTGGCGTGTGCGATGGTCTCGCAATGGGCCATGAGGGAATGCGCTATTCGCTTGTTACGCGCGAAATTATCGCAGATTCCATAGAGTGTATGGCCAAGGCGCACGCATTCGACGCGCTTGTGCTGATCCCCAACTGTGACAAAATTATTCCAGGCATGCTAATGGCGGCGGCCAGGGTCAATATTCCCACAATAGTTGTGAGCGGCGGCCCGATGATGGCCGGTCGCTACAAGGGCAAAAATATATCCGTAACGCCGATGTTCGAGGGCGCTGGCGCAGTAATGAGCGGCAAAATCACCGAGCAGGAGCTCTATGAGATGGAGAAAGTCGCATGTCCAGGCTGCGGAAGCTGCGCCGGAATGTTTACGGCTAACTCCATGAACTGCCTGACCGAGGCTATTGGAATGGGGCTTCCCGGCAACGGCACTATTCCGGCAGTGCATGCGGCCCGCATACGATTGGCGAAACATGCAGGCATGAAGGTGATGGAACTTCTTGAAAAGGACATCAAGCCGCGCGATATTATGACCGAGGCGGCATTTACTAACGCATTGGCTGCTGACATGGCGCTGGGCTGTTCGACCAACACCACGCTTCATGTGCCCGCGATAGCGCACGAAGCAGGAGTGCAGTTCGAACTGGATAGTCTAAACGAAATTTCAAAAACCACTCCGCATCTTACGACCATCAGCCCTGCCGTCGCGCACCCCGAAACGCAGGAAACTCATCACATTCAGGACCTCGACGAGGCCGGTGGAATTCCTGCAGTTATGAAAGAACTTAGCAAGAAGGGTCTGCTTGATCTTAACGTGATGACAGTCACCGGCGCAACACTCGGTGAAAATATTGCCAACGTAGAAAATGCCAACCCGGACGTAATTAGACCGATTGACAATCCATACCATGATGAAGGCGGACTGGCTGTGCTAAAAGGCAACCTAGCGCCCGATGGGGCCGTTGTCAAACAGTCGGCAGTGGAGCCAGAAGCTTGGGTGTTCGAGGGCGCGGCGCGAGTGTTTGAGTGCGAGGACGACGCTGTCAAAGAGCTTCTAGCGGGCAATGTGAATAAGGGCGAAGTGATCGTTGTGCGCAATGAGGGGCCGAAGGGCGGACCCGGTATGCGTGAGATGCTCACGGCGACTGCAACAGTCTGCGGCATGGGCATGGGCAAGGACATCGCGCTTATTACTGACGGAAGATTTTCCGGCGCGTCGCGTGGAGCCTGCATCGGCCATGTCTCGCCTGAAGCTGCGTCCGGCGGCACAATCGGGCTTGTTAAGGACGGCGACATCATATCTATCGACATACCCGGCAAGCGTATTGAAGTGAAGCTTAGTGACGATGAGCTTGCAAAGCGGCGCGCGGAGTGGACTGCTCCCGAGCCCCGGGCGAAGGGGGGATATCTCGCGCGTTACGCGCGGATGGTCTCGTCGGCTGCCAAAGGTGCTATTGTCGAATAGATTTTAGGTGTCGGGTTGCAGGTGATAGTGCGAGCGTTCACAACCCCGACATATGTCACTTGCAAGGAGTGTCCAAAAAAGTGAAAATGAATGGAGCTAATGCCCTGATCCAGTCTTTGGTGGATCAAGGGGTGGATATGATCTTCGGCATACCGGGCGGGGTGATGATTCCCATATACGATGCCCTTTATGGCCGAAAAGATATTAAGAATATGCTGATGCGCCATGAACAAGGCGCGTCGCATGCAGCCGAAGGTTACTCGCGCGCCACTGGAAAAGTCGGCGTGTGCTTTGCAACTTCAGGCCCGGGCGCGACCAATTTAGTCACCGGGCTTGCCAACGCCCACATGGATTCGGTTCCGCTGCTGGCCGTTACCGGTCAAGTTCGCACGACCGCACTGGGCAAGGACTCGTTCCAAGAGGCCGACATTAGGGGCATTACAATGCCCGTAACCAAGCACAACTACCTCGTAAAAGATATAAACGACCTTCCTCGAATAATTGCAGAGGCGCTATATATTGCCGGAACCGGCAGGCCCGGCCCGGTGTTAGTTGATGTGCCGATGGATGTGTCTCTGGCCGAAATCGATTACCAGCCCGTAAATGAAGTAAATATTCGCGGGTATTCGCCGCATATCGAGATTGACGAGTCAAAAATCGACGAGGCAGTCGAAATTATTGCAAATTCGAAGCGGCCCGTTATATACGCCGGTGGCGGTGTAATAACATCCGGCGCTTCCGAGGAGCTTACGGAGCTTTCCGAGAAAACTCATATTCTCGTTGCAAACACGCTTCTCGGCAAGGGTGCGATTGACGAGAACCACCCTCATTCGCTGGGAATGCTTGGAATGCATGGCACTGCGTATGCAAATCACGCCGTCCATGAGTGTGATCTGCTCATTGCAATCGGCGCGCGGTTCGATGACCGTGTGACCGGCAAGCTCGCGTCGTTTGCATCCAAGGCGAAGGTCATACACATTGACATCGACCCGGCTGAAATAGATAAGACCGTCTCGGTAGACGTGGCCGTTATCGGCGACTGCAAAGAAATATTGGCAAAGCTTGTAGATAAAATTAAGCCGCGCGTGGAAACCGATTGGAACAAGCAGATAATGCAGTGGAAAAGCGAGTATGCTCTGCAGTGTCCAATAGGCGGCGAAGCGGTTTTGCCGCAGTGCGTTATTGCAAAACTTTCTGAGTATACAAACGGCGAGGCGATAGTCGTTACCGACGTCGGCCAAAACCAAATGTTCTCTGCTCTGTTTTATAAAGTCACAAAACCCCGCCGCTGGCTTTCGTCCGGCGGACTTGGCACGATGGGCTATGGATTTCCTGCCGCAATAGGCGCGCAGGTCGGCTGTCCTGACTTGCCGGTTTTTGCAATTTGCGGCGACGGCGGATTCCAGATGACCTTGCAAGAGCTCGCGCCTGCAGTCGAGCACAAACTGCCCATCAAAATTATCTTGCTGAACAATGGCTATCTTGGAATGGTTCGGCAGTGGCAGGAGTTGTTCTGGAACGGTCGCTATTCCGGCGTGGACATATCTGCACAGCCGGATTTTAAAATGCTTGCAGAGGCATATGGTGCGGTCGGGCTGCGCGTCACTCAAGCCGACGAGATCGACGGCGTTTTTGCTAAGGCGATGGAAATAAATGACAGACCGACTCTTATCGACTTTAGGGTTAGTCCAGAAGAGAACGTGTTCCCGATGATCCCCGCAGGCCAGAGCATTGAGGAGATGATGGTGAACAGGCCAAGGAGCGAGGGCTAATATGAAAAGACCAATGCAGCATACGATAACCGTGTTGGTGGAGAACAAGTCCGGCGTGCTTGCAAGAGTATCGGGTTTGTTTGCGCGACGCGGGTTCAATATTGAGTCATTAGCAGTAAGCATTACCGATGATCCGACCGTCTCGCGCATGACTATAGTCGTTACGGGAGATGATTCGACATTAGATCAAATCAACAAGCAGACGTCTAAGCTGATCGATGTAATAAAAGTAATTGATTACAGCGATATTCCCATCGTAGAACGCGAGCTTGCTTTAATTAAAGTAAAGTCGGAGACCAGCGACCGCGCCGCGATAATGCAGATCGTGGACATCTTCCGCGCTAAGATTATAGATATATCCGAGACCTCATTTACAATCGAGGTAACGGGCGGCATCGACAAAGTCGATGCAATAGAAGAACTGCTTCGGCCTTACGGAATCACCGAAGTCGTGCGCACCGGCAAGATCGCTGTCGCACGCGGCTCTCATACGGCAATGAACTGATTTGCTTGCAAATCTGTGTTTGAATTTCCGGGTGATATACTCGGGATAGATATTTTTAAGACGTTTGAAAAACTCAAGAGGCTAGGAGGAAACTAATGCCGACAAAAGTGTACTACGATGCGGATGCAAATTTAGAAGTCCTGAAGGGCAAAAAAATCGCAATTATCGGTTATGGCAGCCAGGGTCATGCTCAGGCTCAGAACCTGCGCGACAGTGGGTTGGATGTAGTCGTTGCTGACCTGCCCGATTCCGACAACTGGAAACTGGCCGTGGAGCACGGTTTCAAGCCCGTCACTGCTGCCGAGGCCGCCAAGGTCGCCGACGTTATCCAGATTTTGACTGAAGACGAAGTCCAGGGCGTCGTCTATGCCAATGAAGTAAAGCAGGGACTTTCCAAGGGAAAGACACTGTTGTTTTCGCACGGTTTCAATATCCACTTCGGCCAAATTGTGCCGCCGGCGGATGTTGACGTAATTATGGTTGCTCCCAAGGGCCCAGGTCACTTGGTGCGCAGAGTCTACACAGAGGGCGCGGGCGTTCCCGCTTTAATTGCAATACAGCAGGATGCTTCCGGCAAGGCCAAAGAGACAGCGCTTGCCTATGCGAAAGGCATCGGCGCGACCAAGGTCGGCGTGCTTGAGACTACTTTCGAAGAAGAGACCGAGACCGACCTCTTCGGCGAGCAGGCAGTTCTATGCGGTGGATGCACGGCGTTGGTTCAGGCAGGTTTCGAGACTCTTGTCGACGCTGGTTACCAGCCGGAGATCGCATACTTCGAGTGCTTGCATGAACTCAAGCTCATCGTAGATCTTATGTACGAAGGCGGCATGGACTACATGCGCTACTCTATTTCCAACACTGCCGAGTACGGCGACTACACTCGCGGCCCGCGAATCGTCACCGACGAAGTTCGTGCTGAGATGGAGTGCATACTTGCGGAAATCCAGTCCGGCGAGTTCGCGCGCGAGTGGATTCTTGAGAACAAGGCCGGTCGCCCTGTGCTCAACGCCTCCCGCAGACATGGCCGTGAGACTCTCATCGAGGAAGTCGGTGGTGATCTTCGCAAAATGATGCCGTGGCTGAAAACGAAAAACAGCTAATAGCCTAAGTGCAAAGAGCAAGAACAGAGCATTGATTTCAATGCCGAGTTCAATTCATATACAGTGCAAGTCGGGAGGGGCTACAAACCCCTCCCGCAAGATGATTGCATGAGATAATTGCAACTGTCTGCAGACAAAGCTTTTATACTTCCATTTGTGCAATTGCCTCGTGTAATTTTTTATATCCCATATGTATGGTTCGGCGGTGGAAAATTATGCCTGAACGAAATGCAAAAGATGTGGCGTTGGATTACTTCGCGCAGAAGTTTAGCTGTGCAGAGTCTGTTTTACTTGGCTTAACTGAGACTTTTGGAATATGTGATGAATGTATTCCCCAAATTGCGACTGGTTTTGGCGCGGGGATGGGCTATTGCAATGAAGCATGCGGCGCAATTTCAGGCGCGATAATGGCTTTGGGTTTGGTATTTGGTAGGAAGAATGCTTCGGATCAAGATGCCAAGCTGAAATGCTATCAAAAAGTGGGTCTGCTCATCTCTGCATTCGAGCAGAAGTTCGGCAACGTCAATTGTATGGATTTGACTAAGTGCGATATGAGCACTGCCGAAGGCCGCGCTCGGTCTAAAGAACTCAATTTGCACGGAAAACTGTGCTCAAGGTTCGTCGCTTTTGCAGCCGAGACGGCGCAGGGTATCATCGAGAGCCGCTAGCATTCATAAAGACAGATTTTTATTTCTTTATTTCACATTTAATAACACATGTCGTGAACCACGGCGTGCATATCATTAGTAATGATTAGATGAGCGGCGGATATTTATGCCGCATTCTGAGCATATGAGGTGTAGTCAGATGGCACGTAAAATCCATATTTTCGATACCACGCTGCGCGACGGCGAGCAATCGCCCGGCGCGAGCATGAACATCGAAGAAAAGTTGGATGTCGCAAAGCAATTGGTGCGGCTGAAAGTTGATGTTATCGAAGCAGGTTTTCCGATTTCTTCGCCCGGCGATTTCGAGGCCGTAAAGGCTGTCGCGCAGACTGTTAAAGGTTCTGCCGTCGCAGGTCTGTGCCGTGCGGCAGCACCTGATATCGACCGCGCATGGGAAGCCCTGCAGTATGCAAAAAAGCCCGTCATCCATCTTTTTATTGCAACTTCCGACATCCACCTCGAAAAGAAGCTCAGAAAATCTCGTGAAGAAGTGCTGGATATTGCCGTTGCAAATGTAAAGCGTGCAAAAGGCTACTGCGAAGACGTGGAGTTTTCAGCCGAGGACGCCTCGCGCAGCGATTTTGACTATCTCTGCCAAGTAGTTGAGGCCGTTATTGACGCTGGTGCGACAGTGGTTAATCTGCCGGATACAGTCGGCTACGCGATTCCAAATGAGTACGGCGATATGATCCGCCGAGTCATTGAGCGCGTCCCGAATTCTAAAAAGGCAATATTTAGCGTCCATTGTCACAACGATTTGGGTCTGGCGGTGGCGAATTCGCTGGCTGCAGTTGCAGCAGGTGCGGGCCAAATCGAATGTACAATAAATGGCATCGGCGAGCGCGCTGGCAATGCGGCATTGGAAGAGATCGTAATGGCGATCAATACACGAGCGGATTTGTTCGGCGCGACGACTGGCATAAATACAAAAGAGATTTACCGCACGAGCCGTATGGTCAGCGACGTTACCGGTCTGGCGGTTCAGGTCAACAAAGCTGTCGTCGGCAGCAACGCATTTGCCCATGAGGCCGGTATTCACCAGCATGGCGTCTTGCAGGACAAACGCACCTATGAGATTATGGACGCGGAATCAGTTGGCCTGTCCGAGAGCAAACTGGTGCTGGGTAAGCATTCGGGTCGCCACGCTTTTGAGGAAAGATTAAAGTCGCTGGGCTATCATTTGGGCAAGGCAGAGCTGGACAAGGCGTTTGGTCGATTCAAAGAGACAGCCGACAAGAAAAAAGACATTTACGACGAAGATTTGGAAGCGATAGTTGCCGACGCGTCGTATACAATTCCAGCGAAGTATGAATTGGCATATATGAACGTGATGAGCAGCCTCGAGGGTATCCCCACAGCCACCATTCGGCTCAAATCCGATGGCGGTGATATTGTCGAAGCGGGGATCGGGGTTGGCTCAGTCGATGCGATCTATAAGACTATCGATAAGATGGTTAACGCGAAGTATCAACTGGTCGATTTTATCGTCAAATCCGTTACCGGCGGCACTGATGCGCTGGGCGAGGTGACTGTGAAATTGTCTGCTCCCAACGGCGAAATATACACGGGCCGCGGTGCGAGTTTAGATGTAGTGGAAGCCAGTGCTAAGGCGTATGTCAACGCAATCAACAAACTGGTCCACTACGAAGAGATTCGCGGCAACGGTGGCAAGCCGAGAGACAAGGCTGTTCTTTAGCAACGAATGGTAAAGCATAACAACCGAACCGATTATATCATTTGCGGGCTTTTGGCAGTGGCGACGCTGGCTGTTTACTTGCAAGTGTACGGATTCGGCTTTGTTATGATCGACGATGCATTTTATGTGTCAAAGAACTTTCATGTTACGCGTGGCTTGACGCTCGATTCGTTCGTGTGGGCATTTAAGACGACAACCGAATCAAATTGGCATCCGCTGACATGGCTGTCGCTTATGGCAGACGCGCAGATCGGCGGTTTCAATCCCAGTGTATATCATCTGACAAACGTCGGATTGCACATTGTCAATACTCTGCTGCTGTTTGTGTTTTTTCGGCTTGCGACTGGATTTCGATGGCGTGCGGCGGCGGTTGCCGCGCTGTTTGCGCTGCACCCGCTGCATGTCGAATCTGTGGCATGGATAACGGAGCGCAAAGACGTCTTAAGCACGTTTTTCTGGCTGCTTACGATGCTGGCGTATTTAAAGTATGCCGCGCGTCGCGGAATTTGTCGATATATTCTTGTTGTAGTGTTATTTGCGCTTGGCCTGATGGCCAAACCGATGTTGGTGACTCTGCCGCTGGTGCTGTTGTTGATGGACATTTGGCCATTGGGTCGTGTCAAGCTGGGTAATCAAGGCTGGCTTCGCGATTTTTGGCCGCTTGTTTTAGAGAAGACGCCGCTATTTGTTATGGTGGCGATTTCTTGCGCAATTACACTCATCGTGCAGATGCAAGCTAGGTCCGTTGCTGATATATGCGATGTATCCGTCGGGATGCGAGTGGCGAACGCGCTTTTTTCATATGTAGGCTATATCGGCAAGATGTTGTGGCCTTTGAATTTGATGGCGCTGTATGCCCATCCGGAAAATACACTGCCCGTGTGGCAGGTTATAGGGGCCGGATTGCTTCTTGCGGCGATGACATTTGGCGCATTTGCCTGTGCCGCGAAGCGGCCGTATGTGACAGTCGGCTGGCTATGGTATATTGTAACTCTTATACCAGTGATCGGCTTGGTGCAGGTCGGACAGCAGGCAATGGCGGACAGGTATACATACGTTCCGCTAATAGGGCTGTTCGTGATTTTTGCATGGGGTCTGCCGGATATACTTTGTGGCATCGACGGCACATCTATTATTAGATGTCGCTTGTTGGTTCTATCCGCATGCCTGCTGTTAGTCGGATTGGCCGTGCGCACATATGTCCAAGTCGGATATTGGCGGGATAGTTTGAGTCTTGCCGAACATGCAGTCGATGTGTCTGGTAACAGTTATACGTCGCATTATATGCTTGCGAGCGCGTATAGTAAAATCGGCAGACGCAGTGATGCGATTTCTGAGTATCGCAAAAGCCTTGCGATTTCGCCAGATAATGGCCATGTCCGATTTGGTCTTGCAACTGTGCTGTCTGAGGATGGACGTTTGCAGGACAGCGCGGCTGAGTTCAAACGTGTGTTAAAGATTTTGCCGCTCAATGCTAGAGTGCATAATGAGGCAGGCACTTTGTTGTTTAAGATGAAGCACTATGATCGTGCAATAAAGCACTATCGCTATGCGCTTGAACTGGGACAACAAGACCCGGTCATATATTTGAAGATGGCTCACATATACGTGCAAAACCGTGATTTTGTCAATGCAAAGAAGTGCTTAATCCAGGCGCTGCGGCTGGATCCAAATAACGCAATAGCGGCAAGCAATCTGGCGTGGGTGCAGGCGCAGCCAGCCGATTCGACAATGCCGATTGAGCCGAACAATCACAAATGAGGATTAAACTATGGGACAGACTATAACCCAAAAAATACTCGCCGCGCATTGCGGCAAGGACATCGTTGAACCCGGCGAGCTGATAAATGCGAAGCTGGATTTGGTGCTGGGTAACGACATCACCGCGCCGATTGCAATTAGAGAATTTGCCAAGATTGGTGCAGAGACTGTTTTCGATAAAGATCGCGTCGCGCTTGTGCCTGACCACTCGACTCCGAACAAGGACATCAAGTCCGCTGAGTTGGTGAAAATACTGCGCGATTTTGCTCATAAGCACAATATCACAAATTTCTTTGAGATAGGCA
>JAEWSK010000304.1 GCA_023398345.1 Armatimonadota bacterium
ATCTTATGTCCGCGCGCACTTTTGGCGTAACGCCGCTTC
Source organism: Armatimonadota bacterium (assembly GCA_023398345.1). Classification (GTDB taxonomy): domain Bacteria; phylum Armatimonadota; class UBA5829; order UBA5829; family UBA5829; genus DTKD01. The sequence goes on from JAEWSK010000304.1 coordinate 40, forward strand.
GTCGAAGACCAATGACATTTAGGTCGCACACTTTTGTCGGGCGGCCATCGACAATTGCAAACGGAGGAACGTCCTGAACTATTTTAGACATCCCGCCGACCATTGCAAGCTTGCCTATACGGACTTTTTGATGAACGCCGACAAATCCGCCAAAGACAACTTTGTCCTCAATTTGCACATGGCCGCTGATACCAACATAGTTTGCCATTGTGATACTGTCACCCAGTTCGCAGTTATGACCAACGTGACAATATGCCATCAGCATATTATTGTCACCAATAATCGTCGCTTCGCCTTCGCCGCTGGCGCGGTGGATAGTCACATACTCGCGAATAATATTATTGTCACCGATTCGGACAAACGAGTCCTCTCCATGAAACTTTTTATCCTGAGGTGCGCCGCCCAACACTGCCCCAGACAAAATAACGCAATCTTTGCCGATGCTTACATTCGACTCGATCACAGCGTTGGATTCGACGCGGGTGCCGTCGCCAATCTGAACGTTCTTTCCGATCACCGAGTAGGCCCCTATGCAAACCCCCTGCCCTATCACCGCATTGGAGTCAACTATAGCTGTCGGGTGTATTTGGGTCGGATTTGTATTTTCTTTAACTTTCACTTCTGCCACCGGTACATCCTTGCCGACTACGGTGTTATTTGATGGTTGTCTGCGTGTTCGCTCAACAAGAGCAAACATAAACTCGCCTTCACATGCTACATCGCCATCGACACGAGCGGTGGCCTTCACTTTTCCAATATTTGACCTCATTGCGAGCAGTTCAACGTCCGTTATGAGCGTATCGCCTGGCAATACCGGCTTGCGGAATCTGACCTTGTTCATGCCGCCGAAATACGCCAACTTGCCTTCGTTACCGGTCATCGAGAGCAGCAGCACGCCGCTGACCTGCGCCATAGCCTCGCAAACCAACACGCCCGGCATCACCGCATGACCTGGAAAATGCCCTTCAAAAAACTCCTCGTTTATAGTTACATTTTTGTATCCGCGCGCGCTCTTTGATGGCGTTAGCTCGAGAATTCTATCAACAAGCAAAAACGGGTAGCGGTGCGGCAGTACGTCTCTTATTTGTTCAATATCCAGCATGAGTCCCTCTGTTCTACAGAAATCACGGTCAGTTTGCGGTCATTGCCTGAGAAATAGAGTTGCACTTGGAATTTTCTACCATGCGCAAAACCTCTTTGGCAAACTCAACATTTAGCGCATGCCCGGATTTGACCGCTAAAATTTCCGCGTTCAAATGTCCGCCGACAAGTGACAAATCACCGACCATGTCCATTACTTTATGTCTAACAAGCTCGTCTGCATATCTCAGCGGCGAACTCATCTTATCCTGCCATACAACAATTACGTTTTCTATGCTGCCGCCGCGTGCCAGTTCTCGATCCAACAACCCTGCGACTTCCTCATAAAGAACAAACGTCCGGGCAGGAGCAACTTCGTCGCCGAAATCATGTCTATTTAGCGAATAGTAAAATGTCTGGCTGCCTATCATCGGATGATCGTAGTCCAGCACATATGTAATCTTCATCTCATCAGCAGGAACAGCAAGTATGAACGAATCTTTACGGCGCACACATATAGGCTCCGTAATTGATATGCAACTGCGCTCGGCTTCCTGCTCAATTAGCCCTACGGACTGAATTGCACTTACATATTGCCCCGCACTGCCATCCAGAGCCGGGGTTTCCACACCATGCACATCCACATATGCGTTATCAACACCCGATCCGCGCAAAGCGGCCATGAGATGCTCGATTGTCATCACTCTAAAATCATCAAAACCGATAGTCGTTCCGCGAGAAGTATCAATGACGTTCGTGGCGATGCCTGCGACGGTTCGCAGACCATGTCGAAATACTATCCCAGTATTTTCAGGCGCAGGATGTAATTCAACTTTTGTCTCGCTGCCGCTGTGAAGTCCTTTTCCGACCAGAGTGACACTATCGGCAAGGGTCATCTGAAACACAACTTCACTTTTGGGGGCGACATACGCCTTTGCTGTGCCATCCACACTTAGAATCGTCATTAGCGTTCCTCAACGGTCTTGCGAAGCTGTTCAAGCTCCGATTCGAGAGCTTTCAGCCTATTCAGCATCTCCGGCAAATGGAGCCGCACAGCCTGCACGCGCCTCTCGTGTCGATGATCCCTTGCAGGAAAACCCGACACAACCGAGCCATTCGACAAATCTCCGACAACGCCGGCCCTTGCCGCAACAACGCAATCGTCTGAAATTGTTACATGGTCTTTTACGCCTGCCTGCCCGGCCAATGTGACATTGTCACCAATCACCACGCTGCCGGCTATTCCGACTTGTGCAACAATAACGCAATTCTTGCCGATCTTGCAATTGTGAGCAACATGAACCAAGTTGTCGATTTTTGTGCCGCAGCCGATCACAGTAGCGCCGGTCTTGGCCCGATCTACAGCCGAATTAGCGCCGATTTCAACATCGTCACCTATCTCGACCGTCCCCGCATGAGGCAATTTTACTTGCACGCGCCCGTTGCATGTATATCCGAACCCATCAGCCCCGACAACCGCACCCGCATGCAAAATAACTCGCTTGCCAAGCGAACAACCCGCATAGACGACTACGCCCGGATAAAGCTTCGATCCCTCGCCAATGCGAGTGCCATCGCCAATATATACATTCGGAAACAACACGCAGCCGTCTCCGAGAACCACATCTCTGCCTATATAGCAATTCGCACCTACTGCCACATTTTTGCCGACACTCACACCCGGCTTGACTACTGCTCCAGGCTCAATACCAAGCGAAGGCGGTGTCTCCTCTACGCAAAAACACTTCAGCGTTTTTGCAAATGCAACAAGCGGATCGCAAGTTGTTATGATTGCTTTGCCGTTGCGAAGATTGGCGGCGTCCGGCTTGGTTATGATGCAGCTTGCCTCCGATGCCATTGCTCTATCGAGAAACTTATCGTCGGTCGCTACAACAACATCGCCCGGCCTGGCTTCGTCAACGCTGCCAACCCCCAAAATACATGTGTCGGGGCTGCACTGCACTTCTCCACCGATCAACTCCGCAAGCTCAGCTACGGTTATCTTCAAAATCCTATGAACTCCCTATTCCATCGATAAGCAAATTACCGACGGGCCATCCCTGCTTTTTTATGAGCGTTGCAAATGCACCTGTCGCATCTTTTGCATGTGTTCCACGGCGCTCAAATATCACATGCATGCCTCGCTTCGCGGCAAGATCAAGCACTCTTGAACTAACATCGGTTTCGATCTTAGTGCGCAAAGCAGAAACCGCTGCGTTTAGACTGACCAAATCTGATAGATTAACTCCGGACTTACACGCAAAAAGCAAAGGCGTTGAGAACGGGCCAAGCTCACATGCAATTTTCGTCCGCGCCGATGCAATATCACGAGCAATCAATGTGCGCTGCTCGACTTCATATACATCGACTTGCTCAAGAATTTGCTTTTCTTCACTGCGCTTCAAAGCATCTATCTTAGCGCGAGCATCGGCCAAAATGCGATCTTTTGCAGCACGATTGGCATTCTCAACATCGACAAGCTGACTGTTCACTTCTTGCAACCTGTCAGCCGCAGCTTGCTTATCAATTCCACTTGTGTCAGATTTACTGACCTTTGCAGCAACCTCAGACGCCAGTGCTTTCAATCGGGCATTTACCAAATCTGAGCCGTATGCTTCATCAAGCGCTTTGACATCAACAGCGGCAGCACGCTCAATATCACGAATAGTTGCTTTCAACCCTACATCGGCGCTTTTTAGCATTTGCGACTTCATCGCATCGCACCGCGCCCGCAGGGCTCCATACCTTCGCGCTTCAAACTCATCCAGCGCGGAAGATGCTTCCATTGCCGCCTTTGCCGCAAGCTCGGATCTTGACCGCCCGGCGTATCCGCCTTGAGCGGACGGCTTTGCGGCAGTATTCCCGCTAAAAGCCGAATGACCGGAAACCGACTTTCCGGACAACGCCGCATTCATAGCGCTAAGAGCTTGCCAACCTGGATGCAGTCTGGCAAGCTCAGCCTTATCGACATAAACAATCTTCTGTAACGAAGCGCGACTCGCACCAGCCGCCGAAATCGGCAACCCAGCCAAGCCCACTCCCGCGATTAGAATCACCACGGCAGCAGTCTGCGCCATTTTCAAAATCAAAATTTCACCAAAAAATTATTACTGCATCTTGCGGTCAAGCCGAGCGACAACATCATCAGTGATGTCAATGCCGCCATATACGGCAACCGCCTTGTCAAACACCATTGAAAGTCCCTTTGTCTCAGCAACTTTTGCTACAACAGCTCGGACTTCCGTGTCAATCTTACCCTGAAGCTCAATTGCTTTGCTCTGATACTGCCCGTCGTAGTCTTTGGAGAGCGTGTTGCCCATCTCGTTGGACTTCTTTTGCAGTTCCATCAGCTCATTGAGACGGGACTTTTGTTGATCGTTAGGATCTTTTGCTTCCTGCAGTTTCTGGAGTTCGTCAGTCTTTGCACGATCCAACTCTATAAGAGCAGCTACGCGAGCCTTATCGGCATCGGTCGGTTTGTCCTTTGACTTGAGTTCAATCAGTTCATTGATCTCATTTGAATCCAACAGTCTATTTTGGGCTCGTATATCAAGCTTTGCTTTAAGTGTAGTCGCGAATGCGTCTAACTCCTCTTTATACTGTTTTATGCGAGGAGCATTTTCGTCGATCTTCATGCCGTCGACAACACCAATCTTAATCTCCGGAGCAGCCGCTGCAGCAAAAGCTCCAGATCCGACTAAGCTAACCGCCATAATAGTACTGACAACAAACAACCCCATCCTGCGGAGTCCAAGCATTCGATGCACCTCTTCAAAGACGTTACGGGGGCATCGCCCCCGCTGAACCTGATTATATCAGAAACGTTAAACACCAACAACCAAACAGCCAAAACAAAATGGCATGCTCAATCATAAAGCTTATATCAATTTCTGCATGACGCTTGCTACAACTCAGTATTGCCAAGCACAACAGGATTTTTGTAGAAATTACAAATAAGGGCGGCGATTTTTGTATCGCCGCCCTGAATATTGCTTTGCAACGCTTAAATTAGAACGCTTGGCCCATGCTAAAGTGCGTTCGTCCACCTTCGCTGCCAACGCCGTAATCTAACCGCAAGTGTCCTATCGGAGTGGTAACGCGCATCCCCACGCCTACACCGTAGTTACCATCGAAATTCTGAGTCTGCGGAAGCTGAGTGACGTCGACCTGGTTTCCACCAGCCCAAGCATCCCCATAATCTGCAAACACAACACCTGAAATCTTCTGCGCGATAGGTTTACGCACCTCAATAGTCGCCATAAGCATACGTGTGCCCCAGAATCGATCTTCCCGATAGCCACGGAGACTTTCTGCGCCTCCCACAAAGAACTGCTCGAAGAACGGAATCTCGCCACTGGCTATACCGGCACGCAGCCTGACGGCCAAAGTGGTGCGCTTGTCCTCGGGAGTCAGCTTGCGTCCACCTTTGCTATAGTAGCGCCGTATGTCGATCGAACTCTTCTGGAACGGACCATTGACAGGGAACGGAACTAGTTGCTCAACAACGGGACTCACACTGGTTATTACTCGCTTGAAACCATTCGCATCGACTGACCCAAACTCTATCGAGACTCCGTCATAACTTCCCGTGCCGGGATCGAGGTCAAAGTCCCTTGTGTTATGAACAAGGCGCAAGGAAGCACTCGTTACTGTTCCATCCTGCACAAGCTTAACCAAATCACTATAAATGACCTCACCCGCGGTATCGCTTTCCATCCGCAACAGGCTGGGGTCGGTCTCAACATCATCGTATTTCAGCCCGACAAATACTCTAGTCTTTTCAGTAATCGGCCTACTGACCGTCATGTCGCCGCCTTTATGGCGCTCATTGTAGTTCTGATCGTCAGCAAATGTCGAAGTGCCGAATATGCCCGACGAGAACCTATAGGTTATTCGGTTAAATCCATTTACTGAAAGCGATGTGTGCTTACTATCGATCCACGGCTCATAGAAGCCAATTTCTTCACTCGACGGCCCGCCAACAGCCTCACTAGTGCCCTGCTGCCAGAGCAAGTTGAGTCCCTGAGCACGCCCACGGAAATTGGTCTCTGCAAATCGCGCCTGGCCGACCAGTCTCTGTCGGGAGCTATATCCAAAGCCGACCGACACCATACCGGTCTGCTTCTCAACAACGGGGACTGTGACTTTAAGAAGTCCCATGTCCGAGCCTGGAGTTATTTGGTAAGGCTTAATATCCTCGAGAATATCTAGGTTATATATTCGAATGTAGTCTTCTTTAAGTGTCTTGCTGTTAAAAACCTTGCCGGGCTGCGTCCGCATTTCTCTAGTGAGCGCCCACGATCTGGTCTTCTTGTTTCCTGAAATTACGACCGATTCGACACGGCTAACGAGGATCGGAATAGTCAAAACGCCTGTCTTGGGGTCAATGCCGATGTCCTCTGTAATATACGCGACATTTCCCTGTTCGGCGTAATAATGTTGAATCGCCTCGACATCTTGATTTAGCGTAGTCGTGTTGAGAACACCGCCGCATCTTGTCTTCATCAGCGCAATGATTTTATCTGGTGAAACAGGCTCGGAGCCGAGAACCTTGATCTCCATTACTCTGGGATTCTCAGTGACTTCATATGTCACTTTTATGCCGCCGGGCACATCTTCTCTATGCGGAGTAACCGCACTAAAAAATCCGAGCGCCGTAATTGCTGCGCGATCTTTTTCGACATCCAGTTCGGTATAGTCGTCACCCGGCTTCATCAAGATGGCATTGCGAACAGTATCCGCGTTGATATTGACGTTACCGCTGACTGCCACCTCGACCACTTTCTGTGTCTGAGCAATACTCGCGCCGGCGACACCCAGCACAAGAACAACGACCATTATTAGCACTGACAAGCGATTGACAGTTGACATCCCGCTTTATCCCTCCTGAAAAAAGACCACAAAATCCGAAGTCCATGGCAAAAAACCGCGCCCCGGCCGTTAATGCAATTCATGCAACCAGCCGTGACTGGCATTATACTATACGCGCATTAGCTACATCAAGCAGCCAGCGAATCGAATGCAACTCGTTATGCAAAACAAGCAAACTCTAACCGTCGATATACGCTCCAAGTTTTTTGCGCAACATTGCTCTTGCGCGAGCCAGGCGCGTCTTTACGACATCGACAGACAAGCCAGTGGTTTCGGCGACATCTGCATATGAGAGACCCTGCATATCTCTGAGCACAACCATTATTTTATAGTCGTCAGGGAGCCGACTTATCGCCCGCTCGATCATTTCTTTTAATTCTTTAGTTTCGACTACACCGTCCGGTCTATGCGAGGGTTTGTCATCGCTCCACTCAATATCGCCCAGTGACGGCCCCTCATGTTTGCGCATCCTATCGCGCTGCCTGAATCTGTTTTTGCATAAATTGACCGCGATGCGATACAGCCACGTATACTCGCTCGATTCGCCGCGAAACGAATCCCAAGACTTGTACGCAGCAATAAACGTCTCCTGCGTGACATCCGCAGCCTCCTCACGGTCGTCTAACAGGCGATAGGCAAGATTATAGATTGACTTCTGGCACGAATCGACCAGGTTGTCGAAATCCATAGTCGATAATGTCCCCCTGCATCATTCTCCATTACAGGGGTAACATACCTGCTCTATTCTGCTGCACATGTAATAATATCAATGAAACGCCTTGGCATAGCCGATCTGGAACGTAAGCGTCTGCTGATTGTCCGCTCCTATGCTAATTTGATAGATACGCTTGAGCCGATAGCTGAGCACGACTTGATACAACACGTCTTGCGTCCCTGCAAACGAACCCGTCAACTGGCGATAAAATGATATATAAAAATTGCCGAACATGTGCCGTGATACATATATCGAAAGCGGATATATCGGGCTATAATCTAGGCTAAACTGCTCAAAGCCCAACTTCTGAACGAAAATATTCTCAATTGGAGCAAGAATAGCGCTTGCGCCGACGGATGTCAGCACATTCGCCAGTTCGGACTGCAAACCGACTTCGGCGGATGTAAACAATGCAGGCACATGCCCGAGCGCCGCAAGCATCTGTGTGTGCGTAAGACCGGGCGGGTCAGACGTCAAATTTATCTGAGGTTTTGTGGCCTGCCCTGTGACGTTTACAGTTATTTTATAGCGTTCCCTCTGGCCGATTGTGTTTATGGCAAATACCGATGCCACCGACTGGAAATCAACCACTGCGGTCGGCGGATTTGGATAGTCATAGGCGATACGAATAGTCCCGCCCGGTGTCACCCTGAGTCGGGCCGTTGCAAGATTAATTTCGCCGGAGTCTATGTTAAGACCCAGTTCAGCATGCGGGCGAGATAGCGTCCCCGACACGGATCCGTCTCCGGAAACCACCATCGACATCCCAGGAGAATCAATTTCAATGTCATTGCCAAGCTTTAAGCTGACTTTGAACGTGGGATCTACCGGCAGCGCTAACAATAAACTCTTGTCCAACTTGCTCGTCGACTCGAATGAAAACTCCCCGCGCGAAAGTATTATGCCACCGCGTTTGCCGCCAACTGCGGCATCGGCAACAGTCGGACTACCTATCGGCCCGATAACCGAAAGCCCAGCATCGATCTGGGTATAAACGTCTTCTTTAAAGCCAAATAAATTTTTCTCACCAACGGCCAAACGATCAGCGACGATGGCAAAATTAACTTCCCCACCACCAGAAATGCCGATCGTTGCATACCCGCCCGGCACAACATACAGGTTTCCGCCCTCGCTTGAAACGGCGGACAGTGCGTTAATATCTACTCGGTCACCGCTAAACACCATATCCGCAGTGACATTGGTAAATGTGTTTGTGAAGTTCTTTATCGCGACGGTGGCGCCGTTGACTTTAAGCGCGCCGGTCATTTGCGGATCGAGCAGAGTGCCCGTCAAGCTAAATCTGCCTGCCTCAATCAAACCGTTCGTCTTTGACTGGTCTACCACCGGGGCAATTACGCTCAGCACGCTAATGTCCTGATTGCTCATATCCGCCGACAGCGCGATGGGTTTGTCTCTGGGCACAGTGAAATTCGACCAATTCCACGGAACTGACGCCATAACCGATAATTGATGGCCACGCGCAGTTAAAATAAGGTCGGGGATCTCTATTCGATTAGATGTTATCTGAACCGAGCTTGCACGCAGTCGGTCAAAAGAAAATGCGCCTTAGCCGGGCTTTATGATCTCAATCGAACCAATCATCTCCGGCGCGCTGACAGCGCCCGCTATATTAAAAACAGCAGAAACTGTGCCGAGCGGCGCAGCAGAACCAAACCAGCGACTGATATCCGACAGCGCGACATTATCGGCTTTCACATCAATATTGATCTTGCCGTTTTCATATGCCCGCTCACCGCTTGCAACAATACCAGCATCGCCATATACGAGCTCAAATTTTTCAAGTCCAACTACGCCCGACTGCGCAAATGCCTTTAGCTCCAATGTGTCGATTTTTTGCACATCAACACCGACATTTGTGGCAATTAAGCTCAATTTCCCATCCGGCAAAATGAATTCGCCGTCGGGCGATACTAAGCAACCCGATGCGCTAAACATCCCATTGACCCGTCCACTGGTCAGTCTGGGGAAATCATCGAGTTTTTTCATTATTGGCTTGCCTTCTTCGGATGCAAAGAACGGACTGGCGCGGACAATAGCCAATACGTCCGGCACGCTTATGTCCGTGAGCAGCCCGTTTAACGAAGCAAGGCAGTTGGTTTGCGGATTGTAATTTGTCCCGGACAAATCGAGACTCTGACCGGCACGCGCAGCACTGACTGAAAAGGAACTGAACATTCCGTCATCGTAGACAAAATGGGCCTCCGCACGATCAAACTTCTCATAGTTTATCGCAAGCCCATCCACTTTTGCGTCTATGACGCCTTTCATGTTATCCAGCGCTCCAGATATATTGCCGATTACGCTCCCCACGCCTGATAGCGCGAAGTAATCGCCAAAGACATCCTGCAATCGCGCAAGCTCAAAGCCTTTAAGATCAAACGAAGCATCAACAATTTGAGTGTCGGTGTTAAGCGACCCCATAAGATCGACTCGAGAGCCGTCGCTGGTCACGGAAGCCTGAGAAAGTTTTAGCACGTTCGATGAATATTCGAGTTTGGCGGACGCCGTATTCACTGGGTATCCCAAAGCCACTGCGTCTTCCAGACTTAGATCACCGTAAGCCGTGACATCTTGAAATGACTTCTCGCCTGGCCTTGATTTGGGGAGATACGTGCCTGCAAATGAGAAATCGCCGATAATCGTGCCGGTGACGTCCAGATCTCGCTTTATCAGGTCGAGCATCTTCGTCATTTCAAGACGACGCACATGGGCGTTTCCGGCAAATGTAACCCGACCTGTGCTCAGACCAGATGCGTCACCGGAAAAGCGAAGTTCGGCCGGATATGACTGAACTAAGCCCTCGCTAACGGAAACACTATTTTTATCTGCCGAGAGAGCAATCATAGCGTGGTCGA